>NZ_JBDOQR010000030.1:0-57169 GCF_039839315.1 Phaeobacter sp. CAU 1743
TCTGTTTCTTCTTCATCGACTGGCGTAGCGCAGGAAAGGCGGGCTGTTTGGGCATCGGCGGGCATCCTTCAAGGTCCCGCTCAGTCTACCGCAACACGCTAAGAGCACGAGGTTTTTCAGACTTTCCTTGAATATATACAATCAGATGAATCGCCAATTTGCACAATCTTAAGTAGAATTACGTAAGTGGGGGGCGAGCATCTCTTGGTGGCTTCCCGAGTGAGAGCAGGGGACCCGCCGCCGCGCGGAACCGTCGCGAGATGGCCAGCCACGAAACCAAAACCGCCTTGGCAATGCAGCCTTGCCTTGACCCTGCACGCCGGACAGCACAGGTTGTCCGCAAATCTCCCGGGCAGGACCACACATGGCCACGACACCTCCGCCGTTTTCACGTTTTGAATGGATGATCGCCTGGCGCTACCTGCGTGCGCGCAGGGCCGAGGGCGGCGTCAGCGTGATGACCTGGATCAGCCTGATCGGGATCACTCTGGCGGTGTTCGCACTGATCGCCACGCTGGCTGTGCGTTCGGGGTTCAGGTCGGAATTCGTCGGCACCATCCTGGGCGCCAATGCGCATGTGACGCTCTATTCTCATGGGCAGGTCACGGCAGAGGGCAATATCGACCGGACCTTGGAAGACTACACCGAGATGGCCGCAGCAGCATCGCAGGTGCCCGGTGTGATCCGCGCCGCGCCGCTGATCAAAGGGCAGGTGATGGCCAACCTGCGCCAGCGCAATGCCGGGGTCGAGGTCTTTGGTATCGCTGCCGCGGATCTGGAGGCCATTCCCGGCGTCGCCCAAAGCGAGGAAAGCCTTGGCGATCTGGAGCGGTTCGGGGATGGCGTGGCGATCGGGTCCGGCGTGGCGCGCGAGTTAGGCGTCAGTGTCGGCGACCGGATCAAGCTGATCTCTCCCAATGGGGTCAAAACCCCCTTTGGTACCAGCCCGCGCATCAACGCCTATGAGGTGGTCTATATCTTCACGGCAGGGCGCTATGACATCGACCGCACCCGGCTTTATATGCCGTTTGACGCGGCGCAGGCGTTCTTCAACCGTGAAGGCGTGGCTGACGAGATCGAGGTCATGGTGGCTGACCCGGAAAAGGTCGATCTATTGGTGCTGCCGCTGCTGCGCGCGGCGGGACAGGGGATCGGGGCCTGGACCTGGCGCGATGCCTCTGGCGGGTTCCTGCGCGCGCTGGAGGTGGAGGACAACGTGATGTTCATCATCCTGTCCATTCTGGTGCTGATCGCCACGATGAACATCGTTTCGGGGCTGATCATGCTGGTCAAGAATAAGGGCCGCGATATCGGTATCCTGCGCACCATCGGCCTGAGCGAAGGATCGGTGATGCGGGTGTTCTTCATCTGTGGTGCCTTTACCGGTGTGATTGGTACACTTTGCGGTGTGGTCTTGGGCTGCCTCTTCGCGATCTATATTGATCCGATCTTCTCCTTCGTGAACTACGCGATGGGCGGCGGGGTCTGGGATCCGTCGATCCGGGGCATCTATGCGCTTCCGGCAGAGCTGAACCTGCCCGATGTGCTCTCGGCCGTTGCCCTGTCGCTTGGCCTGTCTTTCGTGGTGACGATCTTTCCGGCGCGTCGCGCGGCACGGCTGAACCCGGTGGAGGCCCTGCGCTATGAATGATCAGGTATCGCAGGCAGCCGCATTGGCGCTGGAGCTGAAAGGCATCAGCAAGTCCTATAACCGGGGCAGCGCGGCGCAGGTGGATGTGCTGCGGGGTGTCGATCTGTCCCTGAAACCGGGCGAGGTCGTGGCCCTTGTCGCGCCGTCTGGCGCAGGCAAGTCGACCCTTCTGCATATCGCCGGTCTGCTGGATACCCCGGACGAGGGCAGCCTGTGTATCGGTGGGCAGGATGTCACCGGGCTCGGCGAGCGGGCGCGCACCGGTCTGCGGCGTAGCGATGTGGGCTTTATCTACCAGTTCCACCACCTGTTGCCCGAATTCACTGCCGCAGAAAACATCGTCCTGCCGCAACTGGCCAATGGCGCCAGTCAGAAGGCGGCTCGGGCGCGTGCGGCAGAGTTGCTGGATCTTGTCGGCCTTTCGGCCCGCGCCGGGCACCGTCCGGCAGCAATGTCCGGAGGCGAGCAGCAGCGGGTTGCCTTTTGCCGGGCTCTGGCCAACCAGCCGCGTGTGCTGCTGGCGGACGAGCCGACCGGAAATCTGGATCCGGGGACGTCGGATCAGGTTTTTGGCGTCTTGATGGATCTGGTGCGCAGTTCTGGCCTGTCGGCGCTGATCGCGACCCATAACCTTGACCTTGCCGCGCGGATGGACCGGGTTCTGCATCTCGAGGACGGGGCGGTGGCGGCCGCGCCGCAATAGGCCCGCGCGCACGCGGCCCCTGTTTCTGGGTGCATCTCTGCCGCCGCCGGTTTACGCTGCAAAACCTGCCGGTTACAGTGCCCCTGACTGAGACGGTTGCGGCCAGAACGACAGGAACGATGCCATGAAGACCAAAACGATCCTTTGCATGCTGCCGCTTGTGGCCGGGCTTGCCGTGGCCTGCACCGAAATCGTCAACAGCATGCCCACCGCGCAGGAAGGACAGATCCTGTTCAATCAGAACTGCGCGCTGTGCCATGGCGAAAATGGTAATCTCGCCCAGCGTGAGACCACGCTTGATGCGCCCGACCTGCGCAAGATCAGCGCGCGCCATGACGGTGCGTTCCCGCGCGCTGCAGTGCTGTCGCAGATCGATGGCTACGGACGCGGCAAGGTCAGCGCCGAATACATGCCGGAATTCGGCGCCCTGCTGGAAGGCGAGCTGATTCCGGTTGAGGTCGAAGGCACCCTGTCGCCGACACCGCGCCCTCTCGCGGCGCTGATGACCTACCTCGAAAGCATCCAGGCCGAAGGCTGAGCCGCAGCATATGCCTCAGCTACAGATGCCGCGCAGATCGGCGCCTTTCCAGGGCAGGTAGACGTCGCTCTGGCGGCTTTGCGGCAGGTCCGAAACCGGCATCACATCCTTCAGCATGGCATGCAGCCGCTGGGTGCGGGCGCCCTGTGGCGCCAGCGCGCGGCAGCAGACGTATTCCTCGACGATGGCGCCTTGCTGTTCATAGCCATAGCTCAGGAAATCGGGGCTCTGGTCCAGTTCGAACAGATAGGGATCGGGGTTGCCGCGATGCTCGGCCGCGGCGCGCAGCGGGGTATATCCGGTGCGCGCCCGGTTCTGCCATTGCCAGACATGGGTCACCTCATGGGCCAGCAGCATCGCCTCCACCAGATACAGGCGCTCAGGATAAGCAGGCAGGTAATTCTCGGTGTACCAGTCGCGGATATAATAGATCCGGTTGAACAGCGTCACCGCTGCGGGGGAGGATGTGACGATCTCGTCCTTCACTGGCGGCAGGATACGTTCGCGGCAGGCCACGCGCGGGCGCGGTTTGCGGCGGAAGGTGGTCGCGGCCACCGGCGCACCGTCTATGATGCGTACCTTTTCCGGCTTCAGGTCGCTGCCGTGAATGTCCGACAGAAAGGCACGCTCCTGCTGCGTCAGCTCGCGCCCGCAGGAGGCGAGGATCAGGGCAATCAGGAATATACGCAGGATCATGAGGTCACGCTAGCGCAGCAAGGAAGGGCGGTATAGCCGTTTTGCGCCTCACCTCAGGCGGCAAAGAAGCTGGCGGTGGCGGTGGCGACCAGTTTGTCGCTGTCCTCTTCGCTCATCTCGGCGCGGGCAAATACCAGCGCCTTGCCTGCCCGCACCACCTGCGCCCGGCAGAGGATCGCGCTGCCCACCCCGGGGCGCAGGAATTGCGTGTGCAGATCGGTGGTTGCCAGCGGGCGCACGCCGCCCTGATGGGCAAAGGCCGCCAGCACCATCGAGGTATCGGCCAGCGCCGCCAGCGCCTGCCCCGAGACGATGCCGCCCATGCGGGCAAGGTTCGGCGTCAGCGGCATGCGCAGGGTGGTCTGTTCCGGGCTGGCCTCGGTCACGGTCAGATCCAGCGCCTGCACCCAATCGGCGAAGCCTTCGGCCAGAACGGATTGCAGATCCGCGGGGGTCATGGTGGCGGTCATTTCTGTCTCCCTGTTTTGGCCGGAGGTTAGCCGCTGCCCCGTGCGAAAGCCACGGTGATTTCAGGCTGTCTGTGGAGGAGGGAAGTCAGGATGCACCGCCTGCAAGGTGGTCCCTTGGGGCGTGGCGCGTAGCGGCGAGGCCCGCGCCTGGCCTTACATCCGGGGTTCACGCCGGATCCCGAAGGGACAAACAGTCCGGGGGACTGTTTGAGGCGTGAACGGGCGGAGCCCCACGCGTCAACGCCTTCCCCAAGATACACCGCCTGCAAGGTAGCCCCTTGGGGCGTGAGGCGTCAGCCGCACGGCCCGCGCCTGACCTTCCCCCGGGAGTTCGTCCCGGACCGCGCAGCGGCAAACAGTGCGGGACACTGTTTGGGGTAAGAACGGGCGGAGCCCATCGCTGAAACGCCTTCCCCAAGATGCAATGCCTGCAGGGTATCCCCTTGGGGCGTGGCGCGCAGCGGTACGGCCCGCGCCTGACCTTCCCCCCGGGAGTTCGTCCCGGACCGCGCAGCGGCAAACAGTGCGGGGCACTGTTTGGGGTAAGAACGGGCGGAGCCCATCGCTGAAACGCTTTCCCCAAGATGCAACGCCTGCAAGGTGGCCCCTTGGGACGTGGGGCGTTAGCCGCACGGCCCGCGCCTGACCTTCCCCCCGGGAAGGCGCTTCACGCCTCCCCAAGGTCAGGCACGGGCCTTGTGTCAGTCTTGGTGAGTTCGACGCGAGGTGCTCAGAGAAAGAGCGAGGCTAGTCCAATTGCCGCTATCACAACAAGGAGGATAATAATGCGCGTCAATTGGACACTTTCGGGGCGGACCTTGTAATAATGAGCGTGGTCAATGCTTTCTAGAATCTCACTATTTCGCTCTAGAAGTTCAATTATGCGATCCATCTGTTGGGACTGCTCCGATGATTGAGCAGACAAGGTCTCCACTTCTGATCGCAGGAGTTCAACATTGTCCGGGAGACGCTCGCGCAAGTCCACTGCCTTTTCAAGTCGGGCAATGGACTCGGAGTAATGGCTGCTGTCACCCATCGGTGCTTACCTCAATTCTGAATTGTATGAGACCAACACCTCAAACATCCAACTCCTCCACGAACTTCGCGTTCTCCTGAATATACTGGAACCGCAGTTCGGGTTTCTTGCCCATCAGACGCTCCACCAGATCGCCGGTCTCGCCCGGTTCGTCCTCGTCAATCGTCACCCGGATCAGCTTGCGGGTCTTGGGGTCCATCGTGGTCTCTTTCAGGTCCTTGGCATCCATTTCACCCAGACCCTTGAAGCGGGAGACATCGATCTTGCCCTTGCCGCCCAGACCCTTTTCCAGCCATTTGTCCCGCTCTGCCTCATCCAGGCAATAGACCCGTTTCGCGCCTTGCGTTAGGCGGAACAGGGGCGGGCAGGCGAGGTAGAGGTGACCGCCATCGATCAGCGGGCGCATCTGGGTGAAGAAGAAGGTCATCAGCAGCGAGGCGATATGCGCGCCGTCGACATCCGCATCGGTCATGATGATGATCTTGTCATAGCGCAGATCATCGAGGTTGAACTTGGTGCCAAGGCCAACCCCCAGCGCCTCGCACAGGTCGCTGATCTCCTGGTTCGATCCCAGCTTGTTAGAAGCCGCGCCCAGAACGTTCAGGATCTTACCCTTAAGCGGCAGCAACGCCTGATATTCACGGCTGCGCGCGCCCTTGCCCGAGCCACCGGCCGAGTCGCCCTCGACGATGAACAGCTCGGTGCCGCGCCGGTCTTTTGACGTACAATCGGTCAGCTTACCCGGCAGGCGCAGTTTCTTGGTGGCGCTCTTGCGCTGGGTCTCTTTCTCCTGCTTGCGGCGCAGGCGCTCCTCGGCCCGCAGGATCAGGAAATCGAGGATGGCGCCGGCCGATTTGGTATCGGCGGCCAACCAGTTGTCAAAGTGGTCGCGGACCGAGTTTTCCACCATCTTGCTGGCGCTTTCGGTCGACAGGCGGTCCTTGGTCTGGCCGACGAATGCGGGGTCCGCGATAAAGCAGGAAACCAGCGCGCAGCCCCCGGTCATCAGGTCTTCGCGCGAGATCTGCGTGGCCTTCTTGTTGCCGACCAGCTCGCCATAGGCCTTGATGCCTTTCAGGATCGCGGCCCAGAAACCGGCGACATGGGTGCCGCCTTCAGGGGTGGGGACGGTGTTACAGTAGCTCTGGATGAAGCCGTCGCGGGCGGGCGTCCAGTTGATCGCCCATTCCACATAGCCCGGCTCGCCGAATTTTTCGCGGAACTCCACCTTGCCGCCAAAAGGCGCATCGGCATAGGTCGTGGCCTTACCCAGCACCTCGGAGAGGTAATCCCTGAGCCCGCCGGGGAAGTGGAAGGTCGCCTCGGTCGGGGTTTCACCGTCGTCGATGGCGGATTTCCAGCGGATTTCCACGCCCGAGAACAGGTAGGCCTTGGAGCGCACCAGCGTCATCAGCCGCTTGGGCTTGAAGCGGTGCGAGCCAAAGATCTGCTCATCCGCGTGGAAGGTGACCGATGTGCCGCGCCGGTTGGGGGCGGCACCGACCTTTTCAACCGGCCCCTGCGGGATCCCGCGGGAGAACCGTTGTTCGAACAGTTCCTTGTTCTTGGCCACCTGCACGACCATCAGATCAGACAGGGCGTTCACCACCGAGGAGCCAACCCCGTGCAGGCCGCCCGAGGTCTGATAGGCCTTGCCCGAGAATTTGCCGCCCGCGTGCAGGGTACAGAGGATCACCTCAAGCGCGGATTTGTCGGGAAACTTGGGGTGCGGGTCGATCGGGATGCCGCGGCCGTTGTCACGGATGGTGACCGAGTAATCGGCGTGCAGCTCGACCTCGATCCGGTTGGCATGGCCGGCGACCGCCTCGTCCATCGAGTTGTCGAGGATCTCGGCCACCATGTGGTGCAGCGCGCGTTCGTCCGTGCCGCCGATATACATGCCGGGCCGCTGGCGGACGGGTTCAAGCCCCTCCAGAACCTCGATCGAGGAGGCGTCATAGGTTTCGGCGTCAGGCGTGCTCAGGAGATCGTTGGCCATCTGTTTCGGGCTGCTCTTGGTTGCTTTTGGTTAAGGGGCATTATGGCAGGTGTCAGCGCCGCGGGGAAGAGGGCGACGGGGCCTGTGGATAACCCTGCGGCGCTGTGCCATGTAAGGAGGCAAATCGCGCGAGAGAGGGGACGGGCATGAGCAAGGGTGATGGGCTGGACCCAAAGGATTGGACCGCATTCCGTGCCGAGGCGCACCGGATGCTGGAGGCATCGCTGGACCAGCTGGAACAGATCCGTGACCGTCCCTGGCAACCGGTTCCCGGTGATCTGCCTGCGCGCTATCGGATCGGGCAGGGCGGTGATCTGGTGGGACGGATCGAGCGGGATGTATTGCCGCATCATGGCGGCAACGTGCATCCCCGGTTCTGGGGCTGGGTGCAGGGCTCTGGGATGGCCTCCGACCTGATCGCGGGCATGGCGGGCGCGGTGGTCAACGCCAATGTCGGCGGGCGCGATCATGGTGCGGTTTACATGGAGCGCGCTGTGATCGACTGGACACGCCGCCGGATGGGGATGCCAGAGGGCGCCAGTGGCGTTCTGACCACGGGCACGTCGCAGGCAACAGTGATTGCCTTTCAGGCCGCGCGGGTGCGGGCCTTGCCCGAGGTGCGCCAGACAGGGCAGGGCGCGGTGCGGCTCACGGCCTATGCAGGCGTCGGGGTGCATAATGCGACCCGCAAGGCGCTGGAGCTGATCGGGGTGGGCGCGGAGAACCTGCGGCAGGTGCCACTGGTGGACGGGCAGATGGACCCCGCGGCGCTGACCGACATGATCGCGGCGGACCGGGAAGCAGGTGCGGTTCCCGTCCTCCTTGTCGGGACTGCTGGCTCTGTGGATCTGGGCCTGTTCGACGATCTCGAATCTCTTGCGGATCTGGCAGTGGATCACGGGCTGTGGCTGCATGTGGACGGGGCCTTTGGCGCCTGGACGCGCATCGCGGCGGAGCCATGGCGCGGCCTCAGCAACGGGATCGGACGTGCCGACAGTATAGCGCTCGATTTCCATAAATGGATGTATGTGGGCTATGACTGCGGTCTGGTTTTGATCGCGGATGAGGCCGCCCATCGCGCCGCCTTTGCCGCCCGCCCAGCCTATCTGGAGGGCGGTGAACGCGGGTTGGCAGGCGGCGATCCGTGGTTCTGCGACTATGGCATCGATCTGTCACGCGGCAATCGGGGCCTCAAGGTCTGGTGCGCGCTGGAAATGCATGGTGAAGAGGCGCTTGCTGCAGCGATCACCGACAACTGCCGACTTGCGGCTCTGATGGCCGATGAGGTCGAGAAACAGCCGCGCATGGCGCTGGGCGCTGCGGTGGTGTCGAACGTCTGCGTCTTCACCGCGCGGAAGGATCTGCCTGCTGCGGAGCAAACGCGGCTTAATACTGCAATCGCCCAGGACCTGCAGGAAAGCGGCGAAGCGGTATTTTCCACCACACGCATGGGGGACCGGGTCCTGCTGCGCGCCGCGCTGACGAACCACCGCACGCGGGACGAGGATATCACTGCGGCCATTGCCGCGGTGGCGCGCCGGGCAGAACTGTCCGATTTGTGATCACTTCGTTTCGGCTTTACCTCTTTCCCCGGCGCTGCGGTTGGTTAAGCTGCCGCAAAGCAAGAGGAGAGTGCATATGGCGTGGATCAGAACCGTCCCCTTTGACGAGGCCACCGGGAAGCTGAAGAAACTTTACGACCGGGTGACCGGGCCGGGCGGTAATGTCGATAACATCATGATGGTGCACAGCCTGCGCCCGCATTCGATGGAAGGGCATATGGCGATCTACAAGAACGTCCTGCACCACACCGGCAACACCATTCCCAAGTGGTTCTTGGAGGTGCTTGGCGTCTGGATTTCTTCTCTGAATGACTGCGCCTATTGCGTCGAGCATCACTTTGCCGGGTTGCAGCGCCTGTTGCAGGACGAAGAACGCGGTCTGGCTATCCGGGCTGCGATCGAGGCGCGCGATCCCGAGGCGGCACCGCTGGAGCCTGCGCAGAAGGTTGCGATGGGCTATGCGCGCAAGCTGACCGAGGCGCCTGCGAGTGTTGAGCAATCCGACATTCAGGCGATGCGCAATGCCGGGTTTGACGATGGGGAGATCCTCGAAATCAATCAGGTCACAGCCTATTTTTCCTACGCCAACCGGACCGTTCTGGGGCTTGGCTGCTCGACCGATGGCGATGTGCTGGGCCTCAGCCCCAACAATTCGGAAGATCCGAACGACTGGGGGCACAAGTAAGCCGCGACGAGACGCAAGACAGATGCGCCTGCGATCCAGTCCCGCGTCAGACGCTTTGCTCTGACCATGTCAGGATCGCATGGCTCATCTCATCGGGTCTTTGATGGTGCAGCCAGTGATCGCAGCCCCCCAGGGTGATGCGTGTCAGGTTGGGGGCGAACTCCTCAAGCCCCTCGGTCGCTTCGGGCAAAAGGGCGCTGTCATCCGCGCCCCAGATCAGCAGGTGCGGCTGGGGAACCTGCAACCGGTTCAGCGGCAGGTCCGGCATTGGGGTCGGGCTGCCGGGCTGGGCCAGTTGCAAGGGCGAGGCTCGGTACCAGTTCACCATGCCGCGAAGGCGTCCGGGGCGGGACCATTCCACATTGTAGGCCTCCAGCCGTTCACCGCTGAGCCAGCTCATATCCATCGGGGCACCAAACAGGGCCAGTAGCTTTTCGAAATCATTGGCCATTAGATCTGCCTCCGATCCGTCGCGCCGCAGGTCCGCGATGTATTGCGAGGCGGCGGCCTGTGGTCCACCGGCAGCCAGCGCCCGCTGGAAGGGCACGGGGTGCACACCATTGGCGATGATCAGCCGCGACACCAGATTGGGTCGGAACATCGCCAGGCCATAGGCAACTGCCGCGCCCCAGTCGTGTCCCAGCACGGTGACCGGGGCGCCGGTCGTAGGGATCAGATTCGCCATGTCTGTGACCAGTCTGGAGGTGGCGTAGTCGCCTACGTCCTGCGGTGCCCAGCTTTGGCCATATCCGCGCTGATCCGGTGCGATGCAGTGAAACCTGTGGCACAGGCGTTCGGCCAGTTCCTGCCAGGCGCCGCCATATTCGGGAAACCCGTGCAGCATCAGCAGTGGCGGCAGGGCAGGGTCGCCCCAGCGGCGGACGAAAAAGGCTTTGCCGTTCAGTGTCTCGAAACCTGCCTGCATGCTGAAATCCTCCGCGCTATCAAGAACAGGCTGATGCCAGACCGCACAGGGCGCAACGATTTCGTCACGTGACACCCAATTTGCGCCGGTCCTTTGATACAGGTCAGCGCGCTCGCGCAGCAAAGCCGTTAAGCTGGCGGCAAATGTGATTGTAAGGAGTTCCATATGTCCACACCCCCCGCACAGCCAGTTCCCGCAGGGCCAGCCGCCGCGAACACCAGCACCCCCCAGCCAGGCGCTACGCCGCGCCCGCCCGCGCCTGAGGAAATCCGCCGCGCCTTTGAGAGTGGCAAGTATCCCTATGCCCGCAAAATGGCCCGCAAAGCCTATGAAGAAGAGAAGGCAAAGCTGCAGGCGGAGCTTCTGAAGGTGCAGCACTGGGCGCTGGAGACAGGGGAAAAGTTCGTCATGCTGTTCGAAGGGCGTGATGCGGCGGGCAAGGGCGGCACGATCAAACGCTTTACCGAGCACCTGAACCCCCGCCATGCACGCGTCGTGGCGCTGAACAAGCCGACCGACGAAGAGCGCGGGCAATGGTATTTCCAACGCTACCTGCAACACCTGCCCACCAGCGGCGAGATCGTGCTTTATGACCGCTCCTGGTACAATCGCGCCGGGGTCGAGCGGGTGATGGGCTTTTGCGAGCCGAGCGAATATCTGGAGTTCATGCGCCAAACACCGGATCTGGAACAGATGCTGGTGCGCTCGGGTATCCGACTTTACAAATACTGGTTCTCGGTGACGCAGGACGAACAGCTGCGCCGGTTCAAATCGCGCGAGACTGATCCGCTGAAACAGTGGAAGCTGTCACCGATCGACAAGGCCTCGCTGGACAAATGGGATGACTATACCGAGGCGAAAGAGGCGATGTTCTTTTACACCGACACCGCAGATGCGCCGTGGACGGTGGTGAAATCCAACTGCAAGAAACGGGCGCGGCTGAACTGCATGCGCCATTTCCTCAGCACGCTGGATTATCCTGGAAAGGACCCTGAAATCGCCACGGCGCCGGATCCGCTGATCATCGGTCAGGCACATCATGTGATCCACCGCTCGGACCATATTCTAGGCAAGGCGCTGCACCCCAATTCCCGGCTGCGCTGACCTTTGCCGATCCACCTTGGCGCGGCGGGATGCCGTCTTGTTGGGAGCGTGGCTTGCGGCTAAACCAAAGGACATGAAAACGCTGCAAAAACGCCTTGCAGGGCCGGTCTTTGCCACCTGGGCCGCTCTTGCGCCTGCTGCTGTGCAGGCGCATCCGCATATCTTTGTGGATACCGGTCTGGCGGTGCAGATTGGCGCGGGCGGGGCGCTTGAGGCGGTCGAGGTCACTTGGGCCTATGACGAATTCTATTCGCTGCTAATTTTCGAGGATCTGGGGCTGGACCCGGATGCGGACGGCGTCCTGACCGACGATGAACTGGCGCGCCTCAAAGGCTTTGATCTCAATTGGAGCGCAGGCTATGCCGGGGACACCTACCTGACCCGGAACGACGCGTCGTTGGCCCTGACGGCGCCAGAACACCTGTCGACCGAAGTGGTGGACGGGCGGATCACCACCCGCCACCGGCGCGGACTGAAGGCGCCGGTCCCGGCGGAGGCCGTTGTGATCCGGGCCTATGATCCCACTTACTACACGGCCTATACGGTCAACCAGGGCGTGTCGGTCGGGGCAGGGTGCCGGGCCGAAATAACCGAACCGGATCTCGACCGTGCCTACACGCTGGTCGAAGAACTGCTTTACGCCATGCCTGCTGATCAAGCTGAGGCCGCCTATCCGGAGGTCGGAGAGGCCTTTGCCGATACAGTGCAGCTGATCTGCGGGGACTGAGATGCGGGTCCTTACAGCAATCGCCGCACTCGCGGTCCTTGTCATTGCGATCTGGCTTTGGGGATTTGGCGGGGCGCAGGATGTGGCGCGCTGGGCGGCCTCTGGCCAGCGCGAGGCGCAATCGGCGCTGGCGCGGGGCCTGCGGGCGCTAAAGGCCGGTCAACCGGGTGCGCTGATCTCGCTATTGTCGCTCTGTTTCGCCTACGGGTTCTTTCACGCAGCAGGGCCGGGGCACGGGAAGCTGGTGATCGGCGGCTACGGTATGGACCGCTCGGTGGCCATGGGGCGGTTGGCGGCGCTGGCGGTGGCCTCCTCGCTGGCGCAGGCGGCGACGGCGGTTGTGCTGGTCGCAGGCGGCCTGACCGTGATGGACTGGGGCCGGGAGCGCATGACCAGCATCGCAGAGGAGGTTCTGGCGCCGCTGTCCTATGGTCTGATCGCGCTGGTGGGCGTGTACCTGTTCCAGCGCGGGACGCGCCGCCTGCTGCGCGCGCGGCAAAATCCTTCTGCTGCGAAGGTGGATGGGCTGGTCGCGGCCTGTGACCATGGCCATATGCACAGCCACGACCATGATCACGATCATTCAGCAGATGCCTGCCCAAGCTGCGGTCACCGGCATGGTCCGACGTTGGAAGAGGCGGCACAGGTTCACGGGCTGCGCGATGCGCTGGCGATTATCGGCGCGGTGGCGCTGCGTCCCTGTACCGGCGCGGTGTTCCTTCTCTTGGTGACATGGCGCATGGATGTGCTACCCGCCGGGATCGCCGGGGCCTTTGCCATGGGGCTGGGCACGGCCAGTGTGACTGTGGCGGTGGCCATTGCCTCGGTCAGCCTGCGACAGGGCGCACTGGACCGGATGCAGGGGCGCGGCGCGCTGGCTCTGGCGGCGGGGCTTGAATTGCTGGCCGGAGGGGTAATCGCGCTTCTGGCAGTTCAGATCATGTTGCGGGCGATCTGATCTGTCGTTCTGATCAGCCCCGCCAGCCGGTTGCTCCGGCAGCGGGGCTTGGCTGTCTAAGTGACTATTCGCCCTTGGGCAGGGTTTCAAGAGTCAGCCCCTGCGCGGTGCGCGGTGCAAAGCCTTTCCAATAGGTATGACCGGGGCCTTCCTTGCCCGCATCGTCCGTGTCGACGACGCCATCCGCCGCGCGCGGGATCAGCTCCAGATACGCGGCTTTGTCCTCGGCGCCTTTCAGGTGCAGATCCATGAAGGCCGTGGCGAAATGCTGTGCGATATTGTTCATCCGGTTGGTGTCCCAGACCGCATCCGCATAGTGTTCAAACGGCACGAAATCGAGCGTTTCCACCGGTTGCCAGCTTTCGATCGGGGCGGGCATCGGCGCGGCGGCATTGTGGTTGGCTGCCTCAAAGGTCAGAAGATGCCGGTCGGTGTTGACCATGCCTTCGAAGATCTGCCGCATGGCGGGGTATTTCGACACATCATCGGCGCTGCCTGCCATCATCATCACTGGCTTTTCCACGCCTGCCAGCCCGGTGGCATCCCAGAACCCGGTGTTCATGCCCCAGGGACCGATGGAGATCACCGCCTTGACCCGCTCGTCCACCAGCGCCTTGTGGCTGTCCGATCCGGCCAGGTGCCGCGACAGCAGCCCGGCGGGCGTACCCCAGCTGTATTCGGTCGAGGCCTGGGTCACGCCCGCCCCGGCAAAGATCAGCGCACCGTAGCCTCCCATGGAATAGCCGATTACGCCGGTCTGCGAGACATCGGTGATGGCGCCCAGCGGGCCGTCGAGGGCGGCCATCTGATCGATAACGAACCTCTGGTCGATGGGGCGGTTCAGCAGGGTCGAGCCAAAGGCCGCCTGATCGGAGTAAGTGCTGTCGGTATGGTCGATGGAGACGGTCACATAGCCTTTGGAGGCCAGGTTTTCGCCCAGATGCGACAGTAGGAAGCGGTTGCCGGGATAGCCGTGAGAGATCACCACCAGCGGATAGCGGGTGCCGGTTGCGGGCTCTGCCGCGCGGGCGGCACGGCCCTGCAACGTGACTTCGGTCGCACCATCACGCAGGACGGTGCGATAGCTGCCGCCAGGTTCGGTGCCGGGCGCGGCCGGATACCAGACTTCGACTGTCAGAGGGCGGTCATAGATCGGCTGACTGTCGGCCGTTGTATTGAGGATGTCGTGTTGTCCAGGGTGGGTGAAGGTCAGCGTCTGTACCCCGATCGGATGGGGTCCAAAGGCCGCCAGTTCGGGCGCATCGGGGCGGATCCGGTCAATCCGGTTTTCGGCCACTGCCGCCGTGCCCGCAGCCAGTCCCGCCGCAAGTCCGATCGCTGCAATCTGTTCGCGCATAATGCTCTCCTGTTGAAACCAATGGCCCCACGGTAGCCCGTGGTCACGACATGTGTAGCGGATGTTGTGCAATTTCCGCGTGACACTGCGTCATTCGGGTTTGGCAGTGTTGGACTGGCAGCCAGGGAGGAACGTTTCAAGATGAGACGTAACCTCTTGCCAGAGGGGGCGGGTGGCCCTAATGCGAGAGCATGGAAACTGTGATGACATATCGTGCACATGCCCGGGCCGTGGCGGTTCTGGGCCTGCCCCTGATCGGCGGCCATGTGGCCCAGTTCTCGATCAACATGACCGATACCATCATGCTGGGTTGGTATGGCGTCGATGAACTGGCGGCGGTGACGCTGGCCGGATCCTGTTTCTTTGTCTTTTTCATGCTGGGGGCCGGCTTTGCCTTTGCCGTGATGCCGCTGGTGGCGGCCGCAGCAGGCGCTGGGGAAGAGCGCCAGATCCGACGCTCCACCCGCATGGGGCTGTGGCTGTCGCTGGCCTACGGCGTTCTGGCAATGCCGGTGCTGTGGTATTCCGAGCCGTTGTTGTTGATGCTGGGGCAGAAACCGGGGGTGGCGGCGGATGCCTCGGCCTATCTGCGTATTGCAGGCTGGGGGCTGTTCCCGGCGCTCCTGGTGATGGTGCTGAAATCCTATCTGGCGGCGCTGGAGCGCACGCAGGTCGTGCTTTGGGTTACGGTGCTGGCGGCTCTCGTCAATGCCGTGGTGAACTATGCGCTGATCTTTGGCCACTGGGGCGCGCCAGAGCTGGGCATTACGGGTGCGGCGATTGCCTCGGTGCTGACGCAGCTTGTGTCGCTGGTGGCAGTGCTTGCATATGCCCTGAAGGCGTTGGCCGAGCACGAGCTGATGCGTAATTTTCACCGCCCCGACTGGGAGATGTTGCGCGAGGTCTTCCGCCTTGGCGTGCCGATCGGGCTGACCAATCTCAGCGAGATCAGCCTGTTCACCGCCTCTGCGATGATGATGGGCTGGCTGGGCACGGCCACGTTGGCGGCGCATGGGATTGCGATCACGCTGTCGGGCCTCACCTTCATGGTGCACCTCGGTCTCAGCAATGCGGCGACGATCCGGTCCGGCAACGCCTATGGGCGCCGCGACTGGCCACATATGGCCCGCGGGGCGAAGGTGGTAATCGCCCTGTCGCTGGCCATGTCGGTTGCGACGATCATCCTGTTCCTGACCGCGCCGGATCCGCTGATTTCGCTGTTTCTGGGTACCGAGGATCCAGACAAACCGCAAATCCTGCTTATCGGGGCCGGGCTGTTGGCCGCGGCGGCGCTGTTTCAGCTGATGGACGGCATGCAGGTGGTGGTTCTGGGGCTGTTGCGCGGGGTGCAGGACACCGGCGTTCCGATGGTGATCGCCGCGCTCAGTTATTGGGTGGTCGGCATCCCGGCCTCCTACCTGTTCGGCTTTACCTTTGGCTGGGGCGGTGTCGGGGTCTGGTACGGGCTGGCGCTGGGGCTCAGCTGTGCCGGGTTCTTCCTGCTAATCCGGTTCTGGCGTCAGGCCGCCCATAGGGTACCTGCCGCCGCGATCTGATCAGGGCCACGGGAAACGGCGACGGGCCGGTTTAGTCCTTGCGAGATTTCATCAGCTGGTCGGCCTTCTTGCGGACCAGAACCGAGCGCAGGTCGTGCATCGCCATTAACAATGCATCCGAGACTTCATCCAGCTGTTCGTCGGTGGCCTTGCTTTGCACCCAATGGGCGGTGAGGTTCAAATGGTCCACCGCCCGGTGGATATCATCAATGTCCCGCCGCGCCAGCGTGGCAATGCGGTCGGCCATCCAGGTCTCGATTGCCTCCATGTCGCGCGCGGAAAGCTGGCGGTCCCCATGTGGGCGGATCTCGCCGTTGCGTGTGTTCACAACGGCGATCTGATCCATGTCGATCCGGCGCTGGCGGTTCTCCGTATCCACACGGAACACGAACGCCCCATTTTCGCGGACACGGAAGTAATACTCGGGCAGCGCAGCGGACATAGGCGGTCTCTCCGGTTCAGCTGAGGGTGTCGCAGAAGCTTTTGATGCGGCGGCAGGCCTCTACCAGCGCTTCGTCCGAGGTGGCGTAGCTGATGCGGAAATTCGGGGACAGACCGAATGCCGCGCCAAAGACCACGGCCACATCCTGCTCTTCCAGGAGCGCGGTGGCGAAGGCTTCGTCATCGCTGATGACGGTGCCCTTGGGCGTGGTCTTGCCAATAAGTCCGGCGATGGAGGGGTAGACGTAGAAGGCGCCTTCGGGCGTTGGGCAGGTGATCCCGTCGATATCATTCAGCGCAGCCACCACCAGATCGCGGCGGCGTTTGAAGGCGACGTTGTTTTCGGCAATGAAATCCTGCGGACCGTTCAGCGCCTCGACTGCGGCCCATTGACTGATCGAGCAGGGGTTCGAGGTGGATTGCGACTGCACCTTGCGCATGGCGGCGATCAGATGTTCGGGACCTGCGGCATAACCGATGCGCCAGCCGGTCATGGCATAAGCCTTGGACACGCCGTTGCAGGTGAGGGTCCGCTCGTAAAGGCCCGGCTCCACCTCGGCAGGGGTGCAGAATTCGAACCCGTCAAAGACCAGGTGTTCATACATGTCATCGGTCATCACCCAAACATGCGGATGGCGCATCAGGACGTCGGTCAACGCCTTCAGCTCGGCCCGGTTATAGCCCGCACCGCTGGGGTTGGAGGGCGAGTTGAAGATGAACCACTTGGTCTTCGGGGTGATTGCGGCTTCCAGCTGCTCGGGCGTCAGTTTGAAATCGCTTTCCAGCGAGGCTTCGACCGGGACCGGGGTTCCGCCAGCCAGCAGCACCATGTCGGGGTAGCTGACCCAGTAAGGCGCCGGGATGATCACCTCGTCGCCCGGGTTCAGCGTCGCCATCAGCGCATTATAAAGCGTCTGTTTGCCGCCGGTGCCGACCGAGACCTGTTTCGGGGTATAATCCAGCCCGTGATCGCGCTTCATCTTGGCGCAGATCGCCTGTTTCAGCTCGGGAATGCCGTCTGGGGCTGTGTATTTCGTCTTGCCCGCCGCGATGGCAGCGACGGCGGAGTCTTTGATGTTCTGGGGCGTGTCGAAATCCGGCTCACCGGCGCTCAGACCGATCACATCGCGCCCCTGCGCCTTCAGCTCGGCGGCAAGGGTGCTGATGGCGATCGAGGGTGACGGTTTTACGCGAGAAAGTGTTGCTGACAGAAAAGACATGGCGGAGTGGCCCCGGTTTGTATGTTGCTGTTAACTGTCATAGGGTGCGGCCAAATCGCGATCAAGCGGCATTGGCGCGTTCAATTAAGGGAGAGCCAAAATGGCCAACGATACAACAGACTGGTTCGGACCGGAGGCCGCGACGTTCGGCGACCGCGTGGCAGCTGCAAGAGAGGCGGCAGGCATGACCCAGGGCCAGCTGTCGCGGCGTCTGGGCGTCAAGAAAAGCACCCTGTCGGGCTGGGAACAGGACCTGTCCGAGCCGCGCGCCAATAAACTGTCGATGATGTCCGGCTTGCTGAACGTGTCGATGACCTGGCTGCTGACGGGCGAAGGCGACGGCATGCCCGAGCCGGGCGAGCTGGAACTGGAAGCTGGCGATTTCTCTTCCGTGCTTAGCGAGCTGCGCGAGTTGCGCGCCGAGCTGCGCGCCGGTTCGGACCGCGCTGCGCGTCTGGAAAAGAAACTGCGGAACCTGCTACAGAACGCAGCACAATAAGACGAGAGCGACTCACATGAGCGGACAGACCCCTGGGGCAGAAACACGCGAAAACCGGCTGAAGCGTTTGCAGATGCGGTCGATGCGGCGTGGAATCAAAGAGATGGATATTCTTCTGTCCGCTTATGCTGAGGCCAACCTCGCGGCCATGTCAGAGGCGGATCTCGACCTCTATGACCGGCTGCTTCATGAAAATGATCAAGATTTATATCAATGGGTTACGGGGCAGGTCCCGGCACCCGAAGCGTTTTCCGAGCTGGTTCAACACATTGCGCAAACCTATCAATAATCATAAAAATTCAGCTTAACTGATTTTTCGGAAATTGTAGGCATTCTGTCTCTCAGCAAATTCGAGTCGGAGATGCGAATGAGTATGGAATTGCCAATTGGCCAGCAGGACCGAAAAGGGTTCATGACTGGCTACCTTGAAGCACTGGCGCTGGTAGAACGTCTGCACCGGTTGTTGCTGGATGTGATCAAGGATGAATTTGAACGCGTAGGCGTTCTGGAAATCAACGCCGTCCAGGCGCTATTACTGTTCAACATCGGCGACAATGAAGTCACCGCTGGCGAACTGAAGACGCGTGGCTACTATCAAGGTAGCAACGTTAGCTACAACCTGAAAAAGCTGGTCGACATGGGATACATGCATCACCAGCGCTGCGAAATCGACCGCCGGTCGGTGCGTGTGCGTCTGACGCCGCGTGGCCGGGAAATCCGCGATATCGTGGCGGGGCTGTTCTCGCGTCACGCAGAAGGCCTGGAAGGCAAAGGTGTCATCAGCGGAGAGGGTATTGCAGACATTACCGCCTCGCTGAAACGTGTGGAGCGCTACTGGTCTGACCAGATCCGCTACATCTACTGATTTGGTGCTGGACCGTTTGGTCCAAGGCCGCTGCCATGCAGCCAGAAAGGCTGCTCGATCTACCTGTTAAGAAGACCCTAGTACGGCTGTAAAACGCAGCCAAAACCCCGACTTGAAGAATTCAAGAGTGAACCGTTTGCGACCTACAGGAGCTCAGCCGCGAGGGTGAGTGTCGCACAGGCAAGAATGCCTCAACAGATCAATACATGGCCCCAAAGGGAAACGGTGTTTAGCCAGTAAAGATCAAGGCCCCGACAGACCGAACACGGCAGGGGGCGTAAAGAGGTACACGCGCTGCCCGCAGATCACCGCGGCGCTGAGCGACAATAAAGGCGACAAAAACAGAAAAAGGCGGCCCCGGGAACGGGGCCGCCTTTTTCACGTGTTCTGTTCTGGTGTCCTGAACCGGCTCCTGTACTCTGGTCCAGCAGCCGGAGGGCTGCTGGCTTTACCAATGCCCGGAGCTTTCCATACTAGCCCAGGGCTCTGCCGGTTCCAGAGCTTCACCGTTCTGCAGCAGCTCGACCGAGATATTGTCGGGGGAACGCACAAAGGCCATGCGCCCGTCGCGCGGCGGGCGGTTGATGGTGACGCCATTGTCCATCAGGTGCTGGCACATCTCGTAAATGTTATCGACGCCATAGGCGAGATGGCCGAAATGGCGGCTGTCGCTCGGCAGTCCGTCGTCACCATCCCAGTTGTAGGTCAGCTCGATCGGGGCATCTTCCTGACCCGGAGGCGCGAGGAAGATGAGAGAGAACCGGCCTTGCTCACTGTCATAGCGGCGCGTCTCTACAAGGCCCAGAAGCTTGTAAAAGGCCATGGATTTCTCAAGGTCCTTAACGCGGACCATAGTGTGCAAATAGGTAAGGGGCATGTGATTTTCCCTGATCTGATCACGTTCGGGCCGACAGTAACCTTCAGGTCCGGAAAGTCGAGGGGGCGGGGGTCAGAAAGCCGACTGAATGCCGAAGTTCACGCCGAAGCGATGCGATTCATAGAGGCCGATATTGCTGTCGAGCTTGGATGCTGAAATGCTGACCGTCGGGTTGAAACCGTAGTAATCAATCTTGTTGAAGGTGAGCGAGACATCTGCCTGGTAGCGGTCATCGTGGCGCCCGTCCGGGCTGTGCGGGGAGACGTCATAATCCCGGATCCGCCCCCAAAGACCAAATTGCGCCGTCGCGCCGAGGATCGGCTTGCCCAGCGTCAGCTGGGTGCGCAGGCCGACCTCCTCAAATTCGTCGGGGGCATAGTTTGACGTTGCCCCGGCCACAGACAGGTTGGTCCAGAGCGTTGCGCCAGAGGGCAGCTTGAAGCTGTAGGAAAGATCTGCGCGCCAGGTGTCCTGGTCGCTGGTCGCGACACCGTCCTGAATTTCATGCGACAGGCGCGCGTTGATCCGGCGGCTGCGGTCCAGCTTGTAGCTTTGCCCGGCAGAGAGGCGCAGGAAGCGGGCGTATTCCTCACCGCCGTACCAGCTTTGCCCCAGATCGGCGGCGACGCGGAATTCGCCCCTACGGTCCAGATTGATGCCACGCAGGCCATAGCCGATCTGATAGGTGGCAAAGGCAAAGTCGTTGCCCTCGGCGCCGGGCGCCTGCGCCTTGGCTTCGGAAGAGAGGGTATAACTACGCGCATCCAATGAGAAAGCGACGTCATGCGCCCGAGTTGCGGTTTCATGGAACCGGTAGCGAGAGTGCAGGCCCACGGCGTATTCGATCCCAGAGAGCGCCATCTGGGTGCCGCCCAGTTCAAATTCGACGGGCTGTCCCAGCAGCACCTCTGCCAGTTCGTAATTCAGGAACGAGGACCGCTCGGAGGAGCCGTTGTTGATGTTGGATTCAGGAGAAACCGAAAAGGAAAACCGGTGCAGCCAGGGGGTGCTGGCGCGCAGATAGCGGAAATCGCGCACTGCGCGGCGCTCCAGCTGTTGGTCCGGGGCATGTTCCACGGCGCGGCGCAGCCAGAACTGCGCCATGGTCCGTTGCCCGCCCGAGGACAGCGCTTGCGCCATGATCAGGGCGGCTGCGTATCGGTCGCTGTCGGTCTCGGCCAGTGACCAGGCTTGTTTGGCTGTTTTTCGTGCGGTGGGATAGTCGCCCAGATCCCGCGCTGCCCGCGATTTGATGAGGAGCGCGGTGCGGTCCTCTGGGTCGCGTGAGATCAGCGCCTCTGCCAGGGCCATGGCCTGTTTTGGATTGCTGACCTTCAGGAGCTGCGTCGCCGCAGCGCGCATCTGAGCCGGGGTCAGCACCGTTTCACCCGAAGGCGCAGCCGTGGTCACGGCCCCGAAAGAGGCCGAAACCGTCGCGCAGAGCAGGACCAGTGCAGCCCTGCCCAGACCTTGGCTGAGCGGCTGAACGCGCGGCATCACAGGCTCAGTTATTGTAGACGATGAAGCCACCCGTCTCGCGGACGGAATTTGCAGCCGGGTCAAGCGAGTTTTCCAGCACTACGACGCCGACGATTTCCTCGGCATTGTCGCCCGAGACCACCGCGTAGTAATTGCCGGTTTCATAAGTCTGGCGCACGCCGTTTGGATCGACATATGTGCTTTGCAGGGTGCCTATGATTTCGCCGTTGTCATCAAGATTGTTCGGGCCGACATCGAAGATAGCAACCGGAATGCTGGATAGCGTCAGGTTCTTGTCAACGTTGATCCGGTTGATCACGTCATTGGTGATGTCATTGCCGTCTGTGTCGTAGATGGTCCGGTTGGTCAGGCTGCCCCTCACCGCATCGCCGCGCCCGCCGGTCGCCGGGTTAAAGTCGTCAAAGTCGATGGCGATCTGCACGTCGGCGGTGGTGTATTCCAATCCCGCGGCGCCGTTGTAGTCCCGTAGGCCGGCCAGGGAACCGTTGTACTGGGCCTGTCCGCTGCTGGGCAGGGTGACGGAGTTATCGCGCTGATAGACGAAGCCGCCAAAGCCATAATCGGCATAGGCGCCTGTGCGGACAATGGCGAATTTGCTGTTGCCCGATGTGCTGACGCCGTAAATCGCCCGGTGGGTAAACTGGTTGATCGGCTCGTTGTCGGTGATGTCGCTGTACTGGGCGTCGGCCTCGTAAACCGCAAAGGGGCCAAGGCTGCTGACGGCGGTGCCGCGGGCATAGGTGCCGTCGCCATCAAAGGCGAGGTTGTCGACCGAAAACGTATCGTTGTCGCTGTCATAGCTAATTTCGGTGGCGTAGCCATTGCCGATATAGGCGTCTTCGGTGCTGGTACCTTCGCGGCGGAAGATCGAGGTGTCAGCGGTCGGGGAGGGGGTCCCCGGTGGGCGGCCGTCCCCGTCGATACCGGTATCCGTTCCTGTGTCGGTGCCTGTGTCGCCGCCGTTATCAGTCGTGTCTTCGGTGAACGGATTCCCGTTGCCGCACGCCGATAGCGCAAGCGCCGCAATAAATGCGCCAGTAATCTTATTCATGATGTGCCTGCCTCTGCTCGAACTTCTGGGCGGTTTTTTCTCACAATTTGCCGCAGGTCCCAAAAAGTCAACGGATTTGCGGGATGGGGAAAACTTTGTCGGCGGGGCTGGCCTGAATGCCATAGTTCGTCTTTGGGGTGTTGGCAGCAAGCGCTGGGGCGCAAGGCCTTGGCGCGAGCCGGTGCAACGGGTATGACCAAAGGCGAAACAGCCCGGCAACCGGGCGCGGCCGGGGAGGGGACGACCTTTGCAGCAATATCACGACGCCTTGCGCCACATTCTGGAGAACGGCACCCGCAGCAGCGACCGGACCGGGACCGGGACGCTGTCCTGTTTCGGCATGCAGGCGCGCTACTCTCTGGCCGACGGCTTCCCGCTGGTCACCACCAAGAAGCTACACCTGCGCTCGATCATTCACGAACTTTTGTGGTTCCTCTCCGGGGATACCAACATCGGCTACCTGAAGGACAACGGGGTGTCGATCTGGGATGAATGGGCGGATGAGAATGGCGATCTGGGGCCGGTCTATGGCTATCAGTGGCGCCGTTTCCCGCGTCTGGATCTGGTGCCCGGAACCACGGGGGACGAAGCCCTCTATCGCGCGGGCAGTGTCGATCAGATCGCGGATCTGGTGAAGATGATCGAAACCTCGCCCGACAGCCGCCGCCTGATCGTGTCGGCCTGGAACCCGGGCGATGTGCCGGATATGGCGCTGCCGCCATGCCATACCCTGTGGCAGGTGCGGATCCTGGGCGGTAAGCTCCATCTGCAACTCTATCAGCGCTCGGCGGACATGTTCCTGGGCGTGCCGTTCAATATCGCCTCCTACGCGCTGTTGCAGGCGATGCTGGCGCATGTGACTGGCTATGAGGTCGGCGATTTTATTCACACCATGGGGGATGCGCATATCTATGCAAACCATATGGATCAGGTGCAGGAGCAGCTGTCGCGGACGCCGAAACCCCTGCCGCAGCTGCGGATCAAACGGGACGTGAAATCGATTTTCGACTTCCGCTACGAGGACTTTGAATTCCTGAACTACGATCCCGATCCGGCCATCAAGGCGCCGGTCGCGGTTTAACGGGGGCAGCAGAGATGATTACACTGATCGCGGCCCGCGCCCGAGATGGCGCCATTGGCAAGGACAACACGATACCCTGGCACGCGCCCGAGGATCTGAAGGCGTTTCAGCGTGAAACACTGGGCGGTGCCATCGTGATGGGGCGCCGGACCTGGGACAGCCTGCCGTTCAAGCCGCTGAAAAACCGCCTGAATATCGTTGTGTCATCAGATCCTGCCGCAGCGGATACCGTCTGCGCCTCGATCGGGGAGGCCATCGATATGGCCTATGCACAGGGATACCGGCGCGTCTATGGCATCGGCGGCGCCGGGATCTATGCTGCGATGATGGGGCTGGCTGATCGCCTGCTGATCACCGAAGTCGATGTTGCCGTCGAAGGCGCTGATACGTTCTTCCCCAATTTCAGCGAGGCGGATTGGAACCCGATCGGAACCACCGCCTTACGGACGGCAGATCCGGCCTGCGCTTTGGTGGAGTACCTCAGACGATAAGATGGCCCGGTGAGGTGTCGCGTGGATCGGCGTGCCGGTGCGCGCCGCCTCACCCCCGTCAGAGTTCGGTGATTTCACCGGCCATCTGTCGGCCATCGCGACCTTCAGTCAACTCGTAACCGACTTTCATATTGTCAGAGAGTCCCTTTAATCCGGAACGTTCGACCTGAGAGATGTGAACAAAGACATCCTTGCCGCCTGTGTCGGGTTCGATAAATCCGTAACCCTTTGTGTTATTGAACCATTTCACGGTGCCACTTGGCATGTTCCGTGTCTCCTTCTACCTTATACGCGCCCCGGATATTGCCAAGGCGTTCACAATTGCCTTTCTTCGGCGCCGGACAATGCTGCGTGAGGAGCTATACGGCATCCGAAAAATGTCTAGGCAAGTCCGACTGTTACATGCGTGAACAAAAAATCAAGACCAGACCTCAAAATCTTCCGTAAATTACGGGAAACGATCCAAAGCGAAAGAGAATGATACGATGCAGCTTTTTGGACTGAAGAACTGTGATACTTGCCGTAAGGCACTGAAACTCTTGCCAGAGGCTACACTGGTGGATGTCAGGGCCGATGGTGTGCCGGATGATGTTCTGGAGCGCGCCTATGCTGAATTTGAAGGCAAACTGGTCAATACGCGCTCAACCACATGGCGGGGGCTCAGCGACGCTGAACGGGAAACCCCGGCGCTTGATCTGCTGCGCGCGCATCCGGCGCTGATGAAACGGCCCCTGATCGAAATTGACGGCAAGCTGTACCTTGGCTGGGACAAGAGCGTTCAGCAGGCGCTTTTGCCCGAATAAGGTAACGAAAAACGCCATCCCCGTTTTTGGCGGGGATGGCGGGAATGACGCGTGACGATTTCGGTTGAGATCAGGCCGGATCGGTCGCCGCGAATTTACGGCGCAGCACTGCATCAAGCGACAGGGCGCCGGCACCTTTGATCACCAGTACGCTGAGCAGGAAGACCCACAGCAGACGTTGATCCAGGATGATGCCGTCCGGGAAGCGGTCGAACCAGGCGCCAAGTGTCTTCGGATCGGTGCCGTTGTGACCGTAGATATCGGTCAGGGACTGCACCACGACAAAGCCAATCATGCCAAGCGCGGCAAGACGGGTGAACAGGCCGATGATCAGCAGCAGCGGCAGGATGAATTCAGCCCAGGTGCCTGCCATGACGACCAGCCAGTGGAATGCGCCGAGCTGTGACACGTCATAGCCGACGGCTTCGAATTGCTTCGGGAAGATCTGCGCATAGGCGCCCATGGAGGGGCTGAACAGGCCCAAAATGCCATCACCCAGCTTGGTGACGCCGGAGACCCAAAAGTACATCAGAAGGGTTGCAGCAAAGACGAAACGGGTGAGGGCAGGCAACAGCCAGCTTCCCGCGGTTTCGATGAGGCCGAAGACCGCGTTGTGGAGCGAAACAACAGAACGCATTGGTTTTCCTTTATGTCATGAGATCATAAGATCGGTCAGCCCGCCGCCCTCTAAGAGCAGGGTCAACGGTTGGGAGAGGTCAAAATCAGGGCTCGCTTGCAGGGCCGCCTCATAGGCTGCCCCGATGCTTTGACCCTGGATCAGGGCGTCGATCCAATCAGCGCCGCCGGGGTGCAGCGGCTGGGCGATGGGATCGAATTCGGGCCGGGTAATCAGCACGTCCTGCGCCTCGGCTCGGGGTTTGGGGGCGTCGGGCTGCGTGGCGAAACGCCAGATGTCATGCAGCGGCCAGTCGGAGCGCAGCAGTTCCACCGCCGGGGCAATTCCCACCTTCAGTGACATCAGCACATCAGGGGACATCCCGGCCAGCGCATCCCGTGCGGCGGGCGTTGCGTCGGCTGCGTGGTAGGAGCGGCGCAGCGCAAGTTCGAGACGGGCCACATCGGGCAAGTAGCCCAGATGGTTCAGTTGCTGCATCCCGGCCAGAAAATCAGGGAAATCGCCGCCGAAATGCATCATCAGGGGCGAGGCGGGCGGGTGCTTGCGAAAGTAAAGCCCGGCAAGCCCGTCCATGTTCTCCTTGCCCAAAAGGCCCGCGATCGCCGGGAACCCTTCGTGCAGGGCTTCTGTCAGAGAGGCCGCCACATTGTTGCGGTAGACCGAAAACCGGCGACCAGCCGGACGGCCAACACCATCCGACAGCCCATCCGGAATCGGGGCATCCGGCGCCAGCAAGGCGCTGACAAAACCTGTTTGCGACAGTTTCATCTTGCCACCTGTGCCGGGGCAACTTTCGACAGGGCCTGATCCGCGCGCATTGCCTCGTTCCGCAGAATGGGCCAGTCCGGCACATCTGTGTCCCATTCGATCAGAACAGGTTTGGGACCGGATTTGGCCAAGGTGTAGTCGAGCAGAGACCAGACAGGGTCCACAACTTCGCGCCCGTGGCTGTCGATCAGCAGTGGCGCGCCGTGATCGTCTTCATCTTCGTCGTGCCCGCCCAGATGGATTTCGCCAACCTTATCGAGCGCGAAGGCGTCGATATATCCGGTGGGCGAGAACCCGAGATTGGTCGCTGAGACAAAGACGTTGTTGACGTCCAGCAGCAGACCGCAGCCCGTGCGGCGGCTGATTTCGGCCAGAAATTCCGGCTCGGACCAGTCGCTTTCATCAAAGGCGAGATAGCTGGAGGGATTTTCCAGCAGCATGCTGCGTCCGATGGTGGTCTGCAGTTGGTCGATGTGATCGCAGATCCGCTCTAGCGTCTCTGTAGTATAGGGCAGGGGGAGCAGATCGTTCAGGAAATGGCTGTCATGGGTGGACCACGCCAGATGCTCAGAGAAGCTCGCCGGGATCAGCCAGTTCACCAGCTTTTTCAACCGCGCAAGGTGGTCACGGTCCAGCGGCGCTTCACCACCAATCGACAGGCCCACGCCGTGCACGGAAATGGCAAACCGTTCGGCCAGATGACGCAGCTGCGCGATAGGGCGTCCGCCGTCGCCCATGTAATTCTCGGCATGGATTTCCAGCCAGCGCACTGGTCCGGGGCCGTGTTCATCCGTCACAGACCGGATCAGGGCGTCAAAATGCTGCGGCTTGTACCCCACGCCGGGGGTCGTCGGCAGTTGGTTGGGAAGTACGGCGTCCAGCATGGCGTGTCCTGCTCGTCTGGTCGTGGCTTGGGGCGGGGCGAAAATGTGAAGGGCGGGCAGGCGCGCGCCCTTCACGAAATCAATTATTATGCGGGCAGGTCGCGTTCCAGCGGCTCAAGCGAGCCTTTGCGCGCGGTGCCGTCTGCCATTTCCGGCAGTTCGATTTCGGCGCAGGTGCCTGCGTCGACCAGGGTCCAGGCGTTGCCCTGATAGTCAACGACCGAGCTGCCCGCGCAGGTGGTGCCGGGGCCGGCGGCGCAATCGTTCTGGCCGGCCAGGGAGATGCCGTAGCACTTTTCCTTGCTCTGCGCAGCGGCAGGCATGGTGGTTGCAGCGGTCAGGGCAGCGGCAACCGCGCTGGCGACGGCGAGGGATTTTGCGTGGTTCGACATATGAAGTCCTCCTCAACGGGTTTTGCGGTATATCGAGTATACCCTTGGGGTACGTGAAAACCCTAACCCAGGTCCGGAGGTCTTTAAATTCACGAGGCTGTGTGTCACGCGGGCGTCAGGAAGTGTGACAGTCTGGTAGTGTTTAACCATCTGATTGGGAACGTTAATCAACTATAAAATGAAAACCGGCCCCCGATTGGGAGCCGGTTTTTGATAGCGGTAGCCGCAATTGTTACAGCAGATCCGGCGGCGTGGCCTCAAGGCCCAACGATTTTGTTACATCGGCGAGGGTTTCGACCTTCGTCTGTTTTTCACCGAGGCGCCGCACGGAAACGGTGCGCTCTTCGACCTCGCGGTGGCCGACCGCCAGAATCACCGGCACCTTGCCCAGCGAATGTTCGCGGACCTTGTAGTTGATCTTCTCGTTGCGGATGTCCGCCTCGGCGCGCACGCCTGCGGCTTTTAGCGTTTCCACCACTTCTGCAACGTAATCATCGGCTTCCGAGGTGATGGAAGCGACAACCACCTGACGCGGCGCCAGCCAGAACGGCAGCTTGCCCGCGTGTTCCTCGATCAGGATGCCGATGAAACGTTCGAAGGAGCCGAGCGTTGCGCGGTGCAGCATGAAGGGACGATGCTTGGCGCCGTCCTGACCCACATAGGTCGCTTCGAGGCGTTCGGGCAGGTTGGGGTCCACCTGAAGCGTACCGCACTGCCAGTTCCGGCCGATGGCATCGGTCAGGGTGAATTCCAACTTGGGACCATAAAAGGCGCCTTCGCCTTCGAGGATCTCGAAATCATAGCCGGCCGCCTTGCAGGCATCGCCAAGCGCTTTTTCCACGAAGTCCCAGCTTTCGTCGCTGCCGATGCGTTTCTCGGGGCGGGTCGACAGTTTGATGGTCCAGTCGTGGAAGCCAAGGTCGGCGTAGATCTTCGACAGGAAGTCGATGAAACGCGCAGTTTCGCTTTCGATCTGATCCTCGGTGCAGAAGATGTGGCCGTCGTCCTGTGTAAAGCCGCGCACCCGCATGATGCCGTGCAGCGCCCCAGAGGGTTCATAGCGCGCACAGGAGCCGAACTCGGCCATGCGCAGCGGCAGATCGCGATAGGATTTCAGACCCTGATTGAATACCTGCACGTGGCAGGGGCAGTTCATCGGTTTCAGCGCGTTTACGGCCTTTTCCCGGGCATGGTCCTCGTCCACTTCGACGATGAACATGTTTTCCTGGTACTTGTCCCAGTGCCCCGAGGCTTCCCACAGTTTGCGGTCAACGACCTGCGGCGTGTTCACCTCGACATAGCCGCCGCGTTCCTGCTGACGGCGCATGTAGTCCTGCAGGGTGGTGTAAACCTTCCAGCCGTTCGGGTGCCAGAACACCTGACCGGGGGCCTCTTCCTGCATGTGAAAGAGGTCCATCTCGCGGCCCAGCTTGCGGTGGTCGCGCTTGGCAGCTTCCTCAAGCATGGTGAGGTAGGCTTTCAGCTTTTCCTTGCCGGTGAAGGCGACGCCATAGATCCGCTGCAGCATGGCGCGGTCGCTGTCGCCGCGCCAATAGGCGCCTGCGATGGACATCAGTTTGAAGGCATCGCCCGGCACCTGTCCGGTGTGCTGAAGGTGCGGACCCCGGCAGAGATCCTGCCAGTGGCCGTGCCAGTACATGCGCAGCGGCTCGTCGCCCGGAATGGCATCGATCAGCTCGACCTTGTAGGGCTCGTTGTTGGCTTCGTAGAATTTCACCGCACGTTCGCGGTCCCAGACCTCGGTGGTCACGGGTTCGCGCTTGTTGATGATTTCCTTCATCTTCTTTTCGATGGCGCCAAGGTCTTCGGGGGTGAAGGGTTCGGCGCGGTCGAAGTCATAGTACCAGCCGTTTTCGATCACCGGGCCGATGGTGACCTTGGTCTCGGGCCAGATTTCCTGCACCGCGCGCGCCATGATATGCGCCAGATCGTGACGGATCAGTTCATTCGCCTGCTCTTCGTCCTTCATGGTGTGCAGGGCAATGGAGGCGTCGGCCTCGATGGGCCATTGCAGATCCCAATGCTTGCCATCGACAGTGGCCGAAATTGCTTTCTTGGCCAGCGAGGTCGAAATATCGGCAGCCACTTCGGCAGGGGTTACGCCTGCGTCATAGGATCGTGAATTGCCATCGGGAAGGGTGAGAGAGATCTGGGCCATATCGGCTGCTCCTCGTCGGTTTGGCGCCCACTGAACGCCCGGTTGCGGGTTATGGTGTCTGTGCCCCTTTTTGACTGAGGCGCTGGCGCTGTCAACCACTGCGGACTGTCATTGTGCCACCTCTGACAACGGCGAGGAGGCCAGAGCATATTGGTTTTCTTTCCATTCTTGCCTTTTGACGGGCGCGGGGCCACGATCCCCGTGTGTTTTGTCCGATTGCCCGATTAGAAAGAGCACCATGCATAGTTTTGAAGAGATATTGGACTTGGCGGCGGATCGCCATGGCGGCCCCGAGGCAATTGCGGCCATGCTGCCGACGATCCGCCCCAAGGCGGAGGTGGCAGAGATCCCGGATGCAATCTGGCTGCAGGCCATGGCGATGCGGATCTTTTCGACCGGCATGAACACAAAGATGATCGAGGCCAAAGAGGACGATATCGTTGCCGCCTTCGAGGGGTTCGAGGTGGGGCGCGTGGCACTGATGTCCGATGAATGGTTTGATGCGCTGTTGCAGGACAAGCGGATCATTCGCAACGCCCCGAAACTGCGCGCCATTCAGGAAAACGCGGTTTTCATTCAAGAGGTCTCGGCAGAGGCGGGTGGTTTTGGCCGCAAGATCGCCGACTGGCCGGATGACCGGTTTGGGGAACTGCTATTGTGGCTCAAATCCGAAGGGTCCCGGTTGGGCGGCACCACCGGCGGCTATGTCCTGCGGCAGATGGGGCGCGATGGCTATGTCTCTACCAAAGACGTGGTCGCCCGTCTTGTCGCTGAAGGGGGGATATCGGGCCCGCCGGGATCAAGAAAGGCCATGCTGGCGGCGCAGGAGGCATTCAATACATGGCAGGCGCAGTCGGGGCGGCCGCTGGCAGAGATTTCCCGCATTCTCGCGCTTAGCATATAAGCCCGCCCGCCGGTGGATGGCGGGTTTTGCATATGGCGCCACGACATGGCAGAGGAATGGCGAAAGACATGACAGAAGGACACGCGAGATGACGGCCAACTATCTGGAGACGCCCCAAGGGCGGCGCATCGCCTATCACAAGACCGAGGGTGCGGGGCCGGTGATCGTATTCCTTGGCGGGCTGAAATCCGACATGGAAGGCACCAAGGCCATCCATCTGGAGGCCTGGGCGCAGGCGCGGGGGCGCGCCTTTCTGCGGTTTGACTATTCGGGTCACGGGGAAAGCTCGGAAACCTTCGAGGATGGCTGCATTGGCGATTGGCACGAAGACACGCTGGCGGCCGTTGCGGCGCTGACCGAAGGGCCCATCGTCCCGGTTGGTTCCTCCATGGGCGGCTGGCAGGCGCTGCTTCTGGCGCGCGCCGTACCCGAACGCATCGCCGGGATGGTCACCATCGCTGCAGCGCCGGATTTCACCGAGGATGGATACTGGGCGAGTTTCACCGATGCGCAGAAGGCCGAACTCGACGCGCAGGGTTATGTGGAGCTGCCCAGTGATTACATGGAACCCTACCGCATTTCCCAACGGATGATCGAGGATGGGCGCACCCGCCTGGTCCTGCGCAGCCCGCTGGCGTTGCCTTTCCCGGTGCGCTGCCTGCAGGGCACCGCCGATACTGCCGTCTCCACCGAGACCGCGCTGCGGCTGCTCGATCATGCGGAATGCGCCGATATGCGGCTGACGCTGGTCAAGGATGCAGACCACCGGTTTTCCGATGAGGCCTGCCTGAAGCTGATCGAGGCGGCGCTGGAAGAGGTGCTTGGCGTTTCATGATACGGCGGGGGGCAAAATGGCTGGTCCGCGCCGGGTTGGCCCTGTCGGCCGCCGGGGCGGCGCTCTGGGCCTTTGGGCCTTATGAACCGGTGGACCTTTCAGCCTCTTTCGAGCCGCGCCGTTTTGGCGAAGGGGTCGGTGTCTATTTCGAAACCGTCGAAAGCGCCTATTCCGATATCACGCCCGGTGCGGAAAAACGGGTGATCTGGGCCGGACAGCCCGAAGTGCGAACGCCGCTGTCGGTGGTCTATATCCACGGCTTCTCTGCCACCTCCGAGGAAATCCGCCCGGTGCCGGATCGGGTTGCGGCGGCGCTGGGTGCGAACCTTGTCTATACCCGGCTGGCGGGCCATGGGCGCCCCGGCGCGGCGATGGCCGAACCAACGGTCAACGATTGGATGCAGGATGTGGCCGAGGCCCTGGCGGCGGCGCGTGCGGTCGGCGACCGGGTGGTGGTGATCGCCACCTCAACAGGGGCGACGTTGATGACCGCCGCGGCGCTTGATCCGGCGCTCTCGCAGGATCTGGTGGGGCTCGCAATGATTTCCCCGAACTACGGCGTCAATCATCCGGCAGCGCCGCTGCTAACCTGGCCCGCTGCGCGCTATTGGCTGCCGCTACTGGTAGGGAAAGAACGCAAATTTCCGGCGCGCAGCCCGGAACATGGTCGGTTCTGGACCACCTCTTACCCATCCGTGGCGGCGGTGCCGATGGCGGCGCTGGTGCGCGCGGTGATGGCGTTGCCAGTGGAGAAGGCGCAGATTCCGGCGCTTTTCTGGTATTCCCTGCAGGACCGCGTGGTCCGCCCGGATTTGACCACTGGAGTGGCGGCGCGCTGGGGCGGGCCGGTCGAGGTGAAGAACCACACGCCCGGCCCTGGTGATGATCCCTATGCGCATGTCATGGCCGGGGATATCATGTCGCCGGGCCAAACCGAGGCCGCCGTTGAGGATATCCTGTCCTGGCTGGCCGATCTGGAGGTGAAGTGATGGAACAGAGGATTAGCCTGATCACCCTGGGGGTGCCGGATATGGAGGTGGCGACGTCTTTTTACGAGGCGCTCGGCTGGCAAAGGGCGCAAAGCCCGGATGGGGTTGTTGCCTTCGATCTGATTTCGCAGACGCTGGGCCTTTATCCGATTGAAAAGCTGGCCGAGGATATCGGTCTGCCGGTAGAGGCGCTGGGGACCGGGGCGATGACGCTAAGCCACAACACCCGCAGCGCCGAAGAGGTGGACGTGCTGATGGAGGCCGCCAGAACTGCGGGGGCAGAGGTGCTGCGCCCCGCGGGCGAGGTGTTCTGGGGCGGATACATCGGGTACTTCCGCGCGCCGGATGGCCATATCTGGGAAATCGCCCATAATCCGTTTTCGCCCCTGTCTGAAGATGGCGCCTTTCGCTGGAATGGATTTCCCGAGGCGGATTGATCTCTAATTGACCTCTAACTTCTTGCAATTTCAAAAAACTCTCTACAAAGTTGCAGTATGAGACCTGTGTGACCTTGCGGCAGACTGCAGGGCGCAGAACAGCGAGGCACCGCAGATGCAATACACCACCTCCCCGGATGCTTCGGCCCAGCTTGGATCAGAACCTCTGGTGCTGCTGCCCGGGATGATGTGCGATGCGCGCGTCTTTGCACCGCAGATCGAGGCGCTTTCGGCCTATCTGCCGGTCACGGTGGCGCCACTGCTGGGCGGTGACCGGATTGAGGCGATTGCCGCGCACATCCTGAACATGCTGCCCGAACGGTTTGCCTTGGCCGGGCTGTCCATGGGCGGGATTATCGCGCTTGAGATCCTGCGCCGTGCGCCGGATCGGGTCAGCCGCCTGTGCCTGATGGACACGACGCCTCTGGCGGAAACTCCGGCGCAGGCCGCCGAACGGGAGCCGATGATCGTGGCGGCCCGCACCGGACGGCTGGAAGAGATGCTCGCCAAGGCCCTGCCTGCGGATTGCCTGGCGCCCGGACCTGGGCGGCTGGAGGTTCTGAACACGGTGCGGCAGATGGGGATGCATCTGGGCAGCGATCTGTTCGTCGCGCAAAGCCGGGCCTTGCAGCGGCGCATGGATCAGCAGGGCGTGGCCCGGCGCTGTCATGTCCCGACGCTGATCCTGTGCGGCGAATATGATCGCCTGACGCCCGTCAAACGGCATGAATTTCTGGCCGACCTGATCCCGCATGCAGAGCTGGAGGTGATCTCTGGTGCAGGGCATCTGCCGGTGCTCGAGCAGCCCGAGGCGGTGAGCCGGGCGCTGCTGTACTGGTTGTCTCGCGCGCCGGACGCGGCCCATCAGGCCTGATCCGGCGTTCCCGGCAGACTATCGATGTGGGGTGAGGGGGGCTTCAGCCCTGTGTCAGGGCGTCTCGGTCTGCCTTGCTCAGCACGATTGGTTCGCTCACTGGGCGGCCTGTTTCAATGTCAAAGAAAGGAGTCTCTTTCCACTTGCCGGACAGGCGCGCGGTGATCATGCGGCGGAACAGGGCATAGACCATCGTTCCGGCGCCCTTGGTGCGGGGCGGTCTGCCCGGCTGGGGTTCAAAGGCGCGGGTGCGGATCTTGCCGAAAATCTCAGGCTGGGCGAACAGATTGGTACGCATCCCGGCGAAGGGCAGGCCGGGTTTCTCAAGCGTGTTGGCGAAGGGCATGCCGCAGCAGCCTGCGTACCAGCGAAACAACCCCTTGGGGCTGAGCCGCATCAGGCGCAGTTCCTCCGCGCCTTGGGTGATGTGGATGCCATCCGGCGACATCTGGAAGAGCGCCACCGGACCCGGGGCAGGATCCGGCCTGTGGTGATAGAGCTCGTTGGCACGGCAATCGGCGCAGAAACAGGCGATATGGGTTCCGGACTTCAGTGCCTCTGGCGTGATGTATCCCTGCATTGTCCCGCAAGAACAGGAGAAGGCGCGGCCTGAATGGTCCTGCTCTGACGCCATCGGATCAGACCGCTGCGATCTTGGGTTTGCTCCGCTTTGCCTTACCCTTTGGACGGCTGTTGGCATTCATGAATTCAATCACCAATGGCCGGATGTTGTTGCGCCAGCTGCGGCCCGCAAAGATCCCGTAGTGACCGGCGCCCGGTTCCACATGGCTGGCCTTTTTCGAATCCGGCAGGCCGGTGCAAAGGTCCAGCGCCGCGATACATTGGCCGGGGGCGGAGATGTCATCATTGGCGCCTTCGACGGTCTTGACCGCCACATCGGTGATCTTTCCGATATCGACCTTGTGACCATCGACGACGAATTCGTTCTTGGCGATCTCGCCTTTCTTGAACACGCGGTCCACGGTCGACAGGTAGAATTCCGCAGTCATGTCCATCACCGCCAGATATTCGTCATAGAACCGGTTATGGGCGTCGTGATCAGAGGCTTCGCCGCTGCTGACCCGCTGGATCTGATCCATGAAGGCTTTGGAGTGGCGGTCCATGTTCATCGACATGAAGGACGAGAGTTGCAACAGGCCCGGATAGACCTTGCGGCCGACGCCTGCGTATTTGAAACCGACCCGCTGGATCATGGTCTCCTCAAGCTGGCCCATGGTGACGCGGCGGCCGAAATCGGTGACTTCGGTCGGCGTTGCATCCGGGTCCACCGGGCCACCGATCAGGGTCAGGGAGGACGGCTGCGCCTCGGGGTCCTGCTCGGCCAGATAGGCGGTGGCGGCGAGGGTCAGCGGGGCGGGCTGGCAGACGGCGATGACATGGGTTTCAGGACCCATCTCGCGCATGAAATCCACCAGATAAAGGGTGTAATCCTCGATGTCGAACTTGCCAGCGGAGACCGGGATGTCCCGGGCGTTGTGCCAGTCGGTGACATAGACCTCGCAGTTCTCCACCAGGCTTTTGACCGTCGAGCGCAGCAGGGTTGCGTAGTGTCCGGACATCGGCGCCACCAGCAGCACCTTGCGCGGCTGCACTTCGCGGCCGACGACACGGAAATGGATCAGATCGCCAAAGGGGCGTTCCAGAACCGTGTCGATTTCGACGGTATGGTCCTTGCCGTCTTCACAGGTGAAGGTGCCGATGCCCCAGTCGGGCCGGGCAACCATGCGCTGAAAGGTGCGCTCCGTGACCTCACCCCATGCGGCCAGCCAGTTGAGCGCCGGATTGGGGATCGCGGAAAACGCCGGATAGGATGCCATCGACAATGCGGTCGCCCCCAGCCACTGGTTCATGTTCCGGGTCGTTTCCATCAGGTCGTAGGACATCATGTAGCGCATGGGTGTCTCCTTTAGGTGTCCGCCCTGCAACCCATTATCATAAATCATGGGCGGATTAAGTGCAGAGATTAGAACTTGCTGTCACTTTCTCGTAGACTACCTGAGCAAGTATTCTGCATAGCAGAAAGATTAGGGGGGATTCCTTAAGATGACAACAAGTGACGTGCAGGGTGCCGGAACTTCTCCAGAACACATTGATCGACTTAAGGAAAATTTAGAAAAGGTAGAACATCTGTCGAAACGGCTGGTCGAGGTGATGGCAAGCAAGAAGCCGCATCATCCCGGACTGGACGGTCCGAATCAGGAATTGTTCGCACGTGCAGCAACGTCTTACTGGGCTTCTATGCTGCAAAACCCGGCAAAGCTGCTGGAACATCAGATCGAATATTGGGGCAAATCGGTGCTGAATTTCGCCGAGGCCCAGCAGGCGCTGGCCGGGCAACAGGACGGGGAAGGCGACGATGCACCCTCGGACCGCCGCTTCACCAACCCGATGTGGGACAAGAACCCCTATTTCCGCTTTATCAAGCAGCAGTATATGACCAATGCCGCCGCTATCCGCGAGGCTGTTGACGAGGCGGGCGATCTGGACCGGGTTGACCGGCAGCGGCTGTCCTATTTCGCGGACCAGATCATTCATATGATGGCGCCGACCAATTTTCTGCCCACCAATCCGGATGCGCTGGAGCGGGCTTTGGAGACCGAGGGCCAGTCGCTGATCAAAGGGCTGGAAAATCTGGTCGCGGATCTCGAAGCCAATGATGGCGAGCTGGTGGTCCGGCTGGCGGATGATACCGCCTTTGAAATTGGCCGCAATCTGGCCACCACCCCGGGTGAAGTCGTCTATCGCAACCGCATGATGGAGCTGATCCAGTACCGCCCGACCACGGATACGGTGCATGAAACGCCGATCCTGCTGTTCCCGCCCTGGATCAACAAGTTCTACATTCTTGACCTCAAGGCGCAGAACAGCCTGATCAAATGGGTCACCGATCAGGGCTATACCTTGTTCGTGGTCTCTTGGGTCAATCCGGATGCCTCCTATTCGGATGTGGGGCTTGAGGATTATGTGCAGGACGGTTTCCTGACCGCGATCGAGCAGGTGAAGGAGATCTGCAAGGTCAAACAGATCAACGCCGTCGGATATTGCATCGCTGGCACAACGCTGGGTCTGACCCTGTCTCTGCTGAAACAGCGCGGCGACAAATCGGTGAAATCGGCGACCTTCTTTACCGCGTTGACCGATTTTGACGATCAGGGGGAATTCACGCCCTTCCTGCAAAACGATTTCGTGGATGCCATTGAGGAGCAGATCGGCGACGATGGCATGCTGCCCTCCTATATCATGGCGCGGACCTTCTCTTTCCTGCGCGCCAATGACCTGGTCTACGGGCCGGCGATCCGCAGTTATATGATGGGAGAGACGCCGCCTGCCTTTGATCTGCTCTACTGGAACGGCGATGGCGCCAACCTGCCGGGCAAGATGGCGATCCAATACCTGCGTGGGCTATGTCAGGGAAACCAGTTTGCCAAGGACGGTTTTGAGCTGCTGGGGCACAAGCTGCAGCTCAAAGATGTCGACATTCCGCTGATGGCCGTCACCTGCGAAACGGATCACATCGCCCGCTGGAAGGACTGCTATCGCGGCGTGCAGCAGATGGGATCGCGCAGCAAGAACTTCATCGTTTCCCAGTCGGGCCATATCGCGGGCATCGTGAACCCGCCCACCCGCAACAAGTATGGTCACTATACCAATGACGATCTGAAACTGGATGCCGCTGCCTGGATGGAAGGCGCAACCTTCCATGAAGGATCCTGGTGGCCGCGCTGGGAAGCCTGGCTGAAAAAGCGTTCGGGCAAGCAGGTTCCGGCCCGCGAACCGGGTGATTCGACCCATCCGCCACTGGTGCAGGCCCCCGGCGACTATGTGCGCAAGATGGTAAAGTCCTGATATTGCTGCGGTTCCCATAATTTTTCTGCATTGCAGCAAAAAAATCTTGAAATGCTGCGATGCAGAAAGCATATTGTTGTCAGACACAGCGGGCGGGCATCTCCCTGCCACGGCAACGAGAGGAACTAGTACGATGGCTAAGACCCAAGATTTTACCGCGATGATGAAAGACATGATGGGCGCATTCCCCATGGACACCAAGGCCATGGAAGATGCGTTCAAGAGCTCTGCTGCTCTGAATGAAAAGCTGGCCGCCGTTGCGATCGGTGCTGCCGAGCAGTCCGCCGAGATTTCGACCAAATGGACCAAAGACACCCTGTCCAAGATGGGCGCGATGTCCAAAGTTCAGGCCGAGCCTGCCGACTATGCCAAAGCCGCAACCGATTTCGCCAGCGCCTCTGCTGAAGTGGCTGCCAAAAACATGGCTGCCTTTGCCGAAGTCGCCAAGAAAGCACAGACCGACACCGTCGAGCTGCTGATGGCCGCAGGCAAGGATATGAGCGAAGAAGCGACTGCCGCCGTGAAAAAGGCCACCGAAGAGGTGACCACCGCAGCCAAGAAAGCTGCAACCAAATAAGAAAGTCCACAAGACGGCACCAGCTCTCCTCCCAATCAGTGCCGGATTGTGATGAAAGGGCAGGCCACGCGGGCCTGCCCTTTTTATATTGTGGAACGGTCTTTTCGGACTGTTGCTTTTGTGGCCGCCGATGCAGGCTGTCAGAAGGTGGCCATCGAATAACAACGGTATCGTGGTGTCCAGCCACACAGGCGCCGCAGCTTTTCCGCGCACATCTGCTGGTCCAGCGTCGGCCCCTCGGCCCAGGCCCCGTATTTACACAGAACGTGTTTGAGCGTGCGCACCATATACCCGCCCGCATGATCCGTCTGCTGCGCGATATGGGCGACGATGTCCGATGCCGCGACGCCGCTTTGGGCGCAGGCGTTGAATTCCCCCGTCAGATCGGGACGCTCCAACAGGATGCGATAGGCCACCGCCAGATCGTAACGATGCACCAGCGGCCAGCGGGTATTTAAACTGCCCCAGATTTCGATCGGCTGATCGCTGCGGGCTGCGGTCAGATAGCGTTCGAAGACGCCGCCATCCTCGTGATAGACCATACCGGGATGGATCACGGCGCCTGAAACCCACTTCGCCTGCAGTACTGTCCGGCTTTGTTCTGTCATCCAGGCGAAACTGGCAATCGGCCGTTTGGGCGAGGTTTCATCGGCAATACGGTTGCCGGTTGCGCCATAGAGCCAGCAACCGCCCGTATAGATCAATCTCAGCGGGGTGCCCCGATCCGCGGCATGATCAAGGATCGCCTCTATGGCGCGCTCGTCGGTCTCTCCCATGTCCTGATCAAAGGTCGCGGCGGCCTGCACAACGGCATCGACCTCTTTCACCACGGGCGCCCATGCCTCAGGCTGCCGCAGGTCACCGGGCAGGGGGCTACCGCCAAGGGCGGCGATCTTCTGCGCGCTGGCCTCTGATCTGACCAGACCGATTACCTGATGGCCCCGGCCGACCAGTTCACGCGTGATGGCGGTTCCGATTGATCCTGTCGCGCCAAGCAACAATACCCGCATGTTTCGTCCTTCGGTCTGAAACTGATTGTGAGGTCTGGGGTAAAATCTCAAGTATACTTTAGGTCAAGGTGGTTTTCTTGATGTGAAGACAGTTTTGACCGATGGTTCACAAAGGCGGATCAGAGGGACAGTGAGAACAATTGTTTTCCAAAGCGGCGCGAGGCTTTTCTTTTGTTCTGCGCTCGCATAGGGTTTCTGCAATGCATCATGTCTGGGGAGGTATGACCATGGCGGAACAGGAAAAACCCCTGCTTATCAAACGCTACGCCAGCCGTCGGCTGTATAACACGGAGACCAGCGACTACGTCACGCTGGAGGATATTGCTGGGTTTATCCGGGATGGACGCGAGGTCCAGATCGTCGACCTGAAAACGGGGGACGACCTGACACGCCAGTATCTGCTGCAGATCATTGCAGAACACGAAAGCCGCGGAGAAAACGTGCTGCCGGTGAATGTGCTGAATGATCTGGTCCGCAGCTATATGGTGCCAGGCGGCGGGGTAATGCCGCAGTTCCTGCAGACCTCATTCGATATGCTGCGCGACAGCCAGTCCAAGATGATGGAAAACATGTCGGCGATGAACCCGATGGCCACCATGCCGGGGTTCGAAGCGATGAAGGTTCAGCAGGAAGCTTTCCTCAAGGCAATGACCGGTGGCCTGTCCGGCGGCTGGAGCGGCGGCAGCGGCCCGGAACCGGAAGGCGCGAAATCGGATGCTGATGGCGAAGAAGATCTGGAATCGATCAAGCGCCAGCTGAGCGAATTGCAGGACAAGCTTTCGAAGATAAAGTGACGGACGCACGAGAAAGCGTCTGATCCGATGAAAGAGAAAAACCCGGGGCAAGCCCGGGTTTTTTCGTATCTAGGGTCAGGCTTTACTGCGCGATAAGTCTGCAAGGGGCGGTAGGCTCCCACCCGATCCCGGACACCCCATTGGGGGATCCGGATCCGTTGGGCTCGGCGCCGGGCGGTCGCCCGGCGGAGCAGACCGCCGGGCCGGTTCAGGCGGCGACCCGTTCCATGGTTTCGCTGGCGGCAGTGAGTAGGATGTCGACGATCACGTCCAGCTCATCCTTGGTGAGGCGGACCGGAAGGCGCACGTCGCAGGCTTTCATCAGCATTGCGCGGGTCTGCGGCAGCTCGGGCAGGTCCTTGAGGAACTGCCAGTTCCAGAAGGCGCGGGCGTTGTCCTCGGAGAGGCCGAAGACCTGCACCTTGACGCCTTTTTCCGCGGCGGATTTGGAGAAGGCCCTGATGTCGTCCTCGGTCATGCCAACCAGATTGAACTGGATCGAATCCGGGGCGCGCTGTTCGGGCGCCAGCGGGGCGGGCACATCGAAATAGGGCGCGGCGTTCAGACGGGCGGCGACGTAATCGTGATTCTTCAGACCATCGCGGACCCGGCGGGCCAGTTCCGGGATCTGCGGGCGGATGACGGCAGCCGACAGATTGCTCATCCGGAGGTTATAAAGCGGCAGCTGGTTCTGCCACTTGGCAAAGGCCTGCGCCAGATCCGGGGTGTTTTCGCCGCGGGGGCCTTTGTGCTTTTGCCAGTTGTGCTCATAAGCGCCGGACATGATGACCGCGCGGGCGACCAGTTCGGCATCATCGGTGATCAAGATGCCGCCTTCACCTGCGTTGAGCATCTTGTAGGACTGGAAGGAGAAGCAGCCGATCCGGCCGATGGTACCGATGTTCTGACCGTTCCAGGTGGTGCCAAGCGAATGCGCCGCATCTTCGATCACCGGAATGCCGCGCGCATCGCAAAGCGCCATGATCGCGTCCATATCCGAGGTGTGACCGCGCATGTGGCTGATGATGACAGCCGCGATATCCTGATCCAGACGGGCCTCAAAATCGGCCATGTCGATGCGGTAGTTCTCGCCAACTTCGCAGAGGACCGGAACGCAGTCGGCATGTACCACCGAAGAGGGCACCGCGGCGAAGGTGAAGCCGGGGATCAGGACGCGGGCATCGCGCGGCAGGTCCAGCGCCTTCAGCGACAGGAACAGCGCAGCCGAGCAGGAAGAGACGGCGAGGGCATATTTGCAGCCAATGAGTTCTGCGAATTCCTGTTCCAGCAGGGCAACAGGGGCATCCTGGGGCGCGGTATAGCGAAACAGATCGCCGGATTGCATCAGCGCATCAATGGCTTCGCGGGCTGCTGCGGGGATCGGTTCGGCGTCGTGAACATTCGGTGGCTGCGTCATATTTCAATTTCCCAAATGGATCATTTCATAAATCTAAAACAATGGGCGCGCAAAGCCAAGGCCGACGGTGCATTTCCCGGCGCAGGGGTGAAAATTTCACAGAACTGTTGCGAAGGCGCGCAGAGCGACAACGGCCAGAAGGCACGGGGTGCGTTCTGGCCGTCGGTCCCGGCAGGGGATGGTAAAAGAGGAGGGGATCAGAGCCGGATCAGATACCAAGCCGGTCGCGCAGTGCGTACCAGGTCATGGCGAGGGCCAGCAGCGGTGAGCGCATGCGCGGTCCGCCTGGGAAGGCCGGAGCGGGAACCCGCGCCATGGTGTCAAAACCTTCGGCCTGCCCCTGAATGGCCAGCGCCATCAATTGCCCGGCGTGGGTGGCGGTGCCGACCCCATGGCCAGAATAGCCGGAGGCCGACAGGACATTTGGCGCCAGCCGTGCCAGATAGGGCATCCGTTTCATGGTGATGCCCAGCGTGCCGCCCCAGGCGTAATCGACGCGCACGTCGCTCAGATGCGGAAAGATCTGATGCATCGGCTTGCGTACCACGGCTTCGATATTGGCGGGGAAGCGATAACCATAGCTTTCGCCGCCGCCGAACAGCAGCCGCTTGTCATGGCTGAGGCGGAAATAGTTGACCACGAATTTGCTGTCCGCCACCGCCACGTCGCGGGTCAGCACTTGATTAGCGCGATCCCCCAAAGGCTCGGTTGCGACGATGAAATTATTGATCGGCATGACCTTGGCCGCGACCTGACGGTTGAGACCGCCAAGATAGCCGTTGCAGGCCAGGATCAGGTGGTCTGCCGTGACCGTGCCTTCGGCGGTGCGCACAGTGACCTCGGCGCCTTCGGTGATCTCCAGTGCCTCACTCTGCTCGTATATCTTGGCGCCTGCGGCCTCGGCTGCGCGGGCGAGGCCAAGCGCATAGTTCAGCGGGTGCAGATGCCCGGCGCCATGATCCAGAAAGCCCCCCTTGTAATCGGGCGAAGGGCAAAGCTTGAGGCATGCGTCGTCGTTCAGAACTTCGATCTGATCGTAGCCGTACCAATCCTGCAGGTGGCGCGCATAGTCGTGCAGATGCGACACCTCACTGCATGAGGAGCCGGTCCACGCCACGCCGGGTTTCAGGTGGCAGTCGATATCGTGCCGGGCGATCAGGGATTTGACAAGATCCTTGGCCTCTTCCCCCAGCCGCCAGAGCTTCAGGGCCTCGGCTTCGCCCATGAAGCTTTCCAGATCTTCCTGATCCATTCGCTGTCCGCTGCCGAGCTGCCCGCCATTGCGCCCGGAGGCGCCAAAGCCGACGCGGTGAGCGTCGAGAAGCGCAACCTCCATGCCTGCCTCCGCCAGATGCAGCGCGGCGGACAGGCCGGTGTAGCCCGCGCCGACGATGCAGACATCGGCCCGTATATCCCCGCGCAGGGCGTCATAGGGCTTTTGCTCTGTTGCCGTCGCATTGTACCAGCTGGCAGGGTACTGACCCTTGCGGTCGTTGGAATAAAGCAGGTTCAAAGCCATAGATTACCTCATGCGGGCGGGCGCGCCGCAGCAGCGGCACGGTGGTCGGGAAGTGGGCAGGAACGGTTGCTGCCTAGACGTTCAGCAGCAGGTGTTCACGCTCCCAGGGGGAGATCACCTGCAGGAATTCCTCGTATTCGCTGCGTTTGACGATGCCATAGACGCGCGCGAACTCGGGGCCGAGGATTTCGTGCAGTTCGGTGGCCGTATCGAACAGATCCAGAGCCTGGCCCATGACCTGCGGAATATCGCCTTCGCCCTCGTAGGCATCGCCCTTGAACTGGCGGCGCGGGCGCTCCTCCTGGATCAGGCCAAGATAGCCACAGGCCAGCGACACGGCGATCCCCAGATAGGGATTGCAATCCATGCCAGCGAGGCGGTTTTCCACCCGGCGGGCCGAGGGACTGGACAGCGGTACCCGGATGCCGGTGGTGCGGTTGTCGCGGCCCCATTCCAGATTGATCGGCGCGGCGTGATCCTTCACGTAGCGGCGGTACGAATTCACATAGGGTGCCATCACTGCGATCCCGGCGGGCAGGTGGTTCTGCAGACCGGCGATAAAGTGATAGAAGGCGTCGGTTTCACCGCCTTGCGGTCCGGAGAAGATGTTCTCTCCGGTGGCCTTGTCGATGATCGAATGGTGGATATGCATGGCCGATCCGGGCTCATTCTCGATCGGTTTGGCCATGAAAGTGGCGAAACAGTCGTGGCGCAGCGCGGCCTCGCGGATCAGGCGTTTGAAGTAGAAGACCTCATCCGCCAGTTTCACCGGATCGCCGTGGCGCAGGTTGATTTCCAGCTGCCCGGCGCCGCCTTCCTGGGTGATGCCGTCGATCTCGAACCCCTGTGCCTCGGCGAAATCGTAGATATCGTCGATCACCGGGCCGAATTCGTCCACGGCCGTCATGGAATAGGCCTGTCGCGCCGCCGCGGGGCGGCCCGAGCGGCCCATCATCGGTTTGATCTCATGGGCCGGGTCGACGTTGCGGGCAACCAGGAAGAACTCCATCTCGGGTGCCACCACCGGCTCCCAGCCTTTGTCGTGGTAGAGTTGCACAACGCGTTTCAGCACGTTGCGGGGCGAGCAGGCAATTGGGTTGCCGTCGCGGTCAAAGGCATCGTGAATGACCTGAAGCGTCCAGTCCCCGGTCCACGGCGCCGCCGTGGCGGTGGTCATGTCGGGATAAAGCGTCATGTCCTTTTCGATGAAGCCATCCTCGTCGGCGGCCTCACCCCAGTCCCCGGTAATGGTCTGGTAAAAGATGCTGTCGGGCAGGTGGAAATATTCCTGCTTGGCGAATTTGGTGGCCGGGACAGCCTTGCCGCGGGCGATGCCCGGCAGATCCGAGATAACGCATTCCACCTCGTCAAGACGACGGCCCTCCAGGTAGGATTTGGCGGCGTCGGGAAGCGTATCGAGCCAGGCGGACATCAGGTCCTCTCTTTCTTCAAAAACTCTGCGAGGAAGGTTGCGATCTTAAGGTTGTCTACGGGGGTGCTGAGGCCTGCGGCTGCGCCCTCCAGAATGGGGGCCGGCACTACGCCGCGGCCGCGTTTCTCGATCAGCCCCTGTACGAAACTGTTGGAAAATTCCGGGTGGGGCTGCACGGTCCAGATGTGGTCACCGTAGGCTAGGATTCCGTTTTCGCAGAAATCGTTGCCGGCCAGCACCCGGGCGTTTTTGGGGCGGGTCACAACCTGATCCTGATGCCAGGCGTTCAGGGTCACCGGCTGGCCGTCCTGTTCATAGGTCACGTGACCCACCGCCCAGCCGCCATCGAATTTGGCGACCTTGCCGCCGAGGGCCTGTGCGATGATCTGATGTCCGAAACAGATCCCTGCCATGGGGCGTTTCGCGGCGTCGATCTTGCGGATCAACTCCTCTAGCGGCGGGATCCAGTCGTGGTCTTCATAGGCGCCGTGTTTGGATCCGGTGATGATCCAGCCGTCCGCCGCATCGGGACCGTCCGGGAACGCCCCATCGACTACGGCCCAGGTCTGAAATTCAAAACCGTGCCCGGCCAGCAGGTCGCAGAACATCTGGTCGTAATCACCTGAGCTGTCGATCAGGTCGTCCGGGGCATGGCCGGTTTGCAGAATGCCGATTTTCATGGGTCACCAAATTTGATCAAATTTACTGTAGCCGAGCCATAAAGGCCAGGCAAGGGATCATACCGCTTCGAGCCAGGACAGCCAGTGGCTCTCTTTAGGGCGGCGGGCGAATTCCTCCAGTTCCTGCCGTTTTGTCATCACCAGATTGCGGATCGCGGTTTTTGGCAGGATGCGGGCGATGATGGGATCGCTCTCGAACAGGTCGATTGCTTCCTGCCATGTCGCGGCAAGCTGCGGCAGGCCCTTGATGTCATAGATATTCCCACTCGAGGGGGCAGGCGGCTGCATTGCGTCCTCGATCCCGACAAGGGCCGCGCCAAGTACAGTGGCCAGCATCAGGTAGGGGTTGATGTCCCCGCCTGCGGCGCGGTGTTCGATCCGGCGCGCCTTGGGGCTGCCGCCGGGAATGCGGATTGCGGCGGTACGGTTTTCATAGGCCCAGGCCGCGCTGGTTGGTGCATGGGCGCCGGGGATCAGCCGGTCATAGGAATTGCCGTGGGGCGCAAAGATCAGGGTGCTGGCGGGCATTGCGGCCAGACAGCCGGCCACCGCGTTCAGGAGCAGCTCTGACCCGGCGTCGGTGCCATTGTCGAAAATGTTGTTTCCAGCCTCATCGACCACTGAGAAATGCACGTGCATGCCATTACCGGCTTCCTCGGCATAGGGTTTCGCCATGAAGGTCGCCGCAAACCCGTGTTTGCGTGCCAGACCTTTGATCAAGGCCTTGAACAGCCAGGCATCGTCGGCGCAGCGCATGGCATCCTGATGGTCAAGGTTGATCTCGAACTGGCCGAGGCCGGCTTCGGAGATGGCGTCCTTGGCGGGAATGCCCATCGCCTCGGCGCCCTCGTAGACATCGGAAAAGAAGGCGTCAAAGGCGTCGAGCTCGGCCACCGACAGAACCGATTGCTGGTCTAGCTCGCGTCCGGTGAGCGGATCAATCGGCGGGCCGGGTTGGGCGCCGCCATCATCCACAAGGTTGAATTCCATCTCGGTGGCAGCAACCACACTCCATCCCCGTGCCGCATAGCGCTGCAGAACGTGAGCCAGAACCTGACGGGGGTCGCCCATGAACGGCGTTCCATCCTCAAGCATCATGGTCATCGGAACCAGGGCGGACGGCGTGCTGAGCCAGGGCATGGGCACGGCGCCCCGGTCCGTGGGCAGCAGGATGCCATCGGCATCGCCGGTCTCGAACACAAGCGGGCTGTCTTCGATGTCGCGCCCCCAGATATCCACGTTGAGCACCGAGACCGGCATGCGCGCGGTGCCATCATCCAGCTTATGTGCTGCGCTTGCGGGCATGCGCTTGCCGCGCATCTGTCCGTTCATGTCACAGGCGGCAATGCGGACGGTTCTGAGGCCGGACAGGTCCATGGGGGGGCTCCATTGTTTCTGACCATAGTTCTACCCGAGCCGCGTAAAGACGCAATCAAAATTTGATCAAAAATTGTCGCAGCCGCGCCTGCGCACAAAAAATGGCCCCCGAAGGAGCCATTTTCAAAGTGCTATTCCGTGGCGGCGTTCAGCGGATAAGGCTTGGCCTGAACCGCATTTTGACCCGTCTTTCCTTCGGTACGTGCCGGTTCAGTCTTTTGTTCACAAGGCCAAACAGACCTATGATCAAAAGCGTCAGCAGGATGAAATAGAAGGCTAGGATCGGATAGGGCACAAAGGGGTTGAAGGTCTTGTCCGCAAAGTAATTCGCGTAGTAGAGCGCATCGCCCTTTTGCCGCCAGGCTGGGAAGCCGGAGAAGAAGACCAGCGTCGTGGCGTGGAACAGGAAAATCGCCTCGTTGGTGTAGGACGGCCAGGCGAGACGCATCATCGTCGGCCACATGATGCGCCGGAACCGGTGCCAGCCCGACAGGCCATAGGCGTCCGCCGCCTCGATATCGCCCTTGGGGATGGATCGCAGCGCACCATAGAAGATCTCGGCGCTATAGGCCGAGGTGTTGAAGAACAGCACCACCAGCGCCCCCAACCAGGCCGAGGAGAAGGCATCAAGAATGGGCGAGAAGCCCTTCATTTCCAGGAACAGGAAATAGGCAAAGAAGAACTGGATGAAGAGTGGCGATCCCCGGAAAACGAAGATGAACCACTCTGCCGGTTTGCGCCAGACCGCGGAGGAGGAGTTCTTCGCCACCGCCAGGAGGTTGGCAAAGAAGAAACCGGTGATCACCGCAAGGGTGCCGAAATAGATGTTCCAGATCATCCCCGAACCGATCAGGGTGAAATGTTCGCACAGGGTGAAATCACTGCGCGGCAGCAGGCGTTCCCCGTAGCCAAGTGAGCGGAAGGCGTAGGCCTGAATGGTCTCGATACAGCTCATTTGGCTTTCCTCTGCGCTTCGCCGCCCAGGGTGGCTTGCCCATGCGACAGGCGGGTCGTGATCCGGGCCAGCACCACCTCTGACACCTTGGTAAAGGCGAGATAGAAGACCAGCAGCGCCAGGAAATACCACATGCGCCAGTCGCCGTGCGGGTAATCGGTGAACTTGGCCGTCTTGGAGCCGCCCAGTTCACGCGCCCAGTAGACGATATCCTCGACGCCCAGAAGGAACAGCAGCGGCGTCGCCTTGATCAGCACCATCCAGAGGTTCGACAGGCCGGGCAGGGCATAGGTCCACATCTGCGGCACCTGAATGCGCCAGAAGGCCTGCCTGCGTGTCATGCCATAGGCCTCGGCGGTTTCGATCTGCGGTCGCGGCACCGCGTTCATCGCGCCATAGAGCACGTTGGCTGCAAAGGCGCCGAACACGATGGCGAAGGTCACCACCGCAAGGGAGAAGCCATAGACCTCGTGGATCCACTGCGGTGAGGTGCCCAGCGGCATCTTGGCGATGTCGCAGACCAGAAAATCGCTGCCCTGGCGGATCGGTTGATCCCAGTCCGGGCATTTGACCTTGTGGCGCAGCCATTCAATTCCCTGATCCAGCGCGATGACGAAGAATAGGAAGAAGGCAATGTCGGGCACACCGCGCACGATGGCGATGTATCCCTTGCCGAACCAGGACAGGGGCGGGAAGTGAGAGCGGGCTGCGATAGCGCCACCAAAGCCGAACAGGAGCGCCAGCGGCGCAGTGATGGCGAGCAGCAGCAGGACCGTCCCGAAAGCGAGATAAAATCCCATGTGCTTTCCGGTGGTCAGGTAACATGACAGCCACTGGAGGCCCTCCAGGGTGGCCGGGTCTGAGCAATAGGCGAAAATGGCTGACCTCGTCGTCTATGTCACCCGCATCCCTCCTGACGGAGCCGGATCATGCGCGCAACGGGGGGAATACAGCAAAGGGGAGCAGTGCCCCCCTTTGCCAGTCTCTTGGAAAGGGCAGGCGTGGCTTACCAGGTGCCGCCGACTTCCCATTTGGTGATCAGCTCGTTCAGGCTGCCGTCTTCCTTCATCGAGGTGATGGCGGCGTCGAACTTGCCGCGCAGCTCGTCATCGCTTTCGCGGAAGGCCATGCCGATGCCACCGCCCAGCGGTACATCGTCACCGACGAAGACAAGGTCAGAGGCTTCGACTTCCGGTTCCAGGTAATCCTTGTCGGCCAGAACGGCATCGGCTTCGCCGGATTTCACGGCTGCGATGGTTTCATCCGGGGTCGGGTATTCCACCAGGGTCGCGCCGGTGTCGACCACGTGGTTGGCTTGGATGGTTGCGGTCTGGGCGGCGATGATGCCACCGGTCAGGTCCACATCGCTGGACATCGCGGCATAGGCCGAGGGCGACGGCGGTGTGTAGCCTTGGGTGAAGTCGACGACTTCCTCACGCTCTTCGGTGATCGACATGCCCGCGATGATGGCGTCGTAGTTGCCCGAGGTCAGGTTCGGGATGATCGAATCCCAGTCGTTGGTGACCCATTCGCAGGTCAGCTCGGCGCGTTTGCACAGCTCGTCACCCAGCTCGCGCTCGAACCCGTCCACTTCACCCTTGTCGTTGATGAAGTTGTAGGGAGGGTAGGCGCCCTCGGTGCCCAGACGCACGGTATCTGCCAGTGCCACGCCCGCAGTCAGGGCCAGGGCGGCGGTGCCGAGAAGAATGGATTTCATGAGTATACTCCCGTTTTGGTTGGTTATTGGTCGTTTTATTGGTTTTAGCGTTTGGTCGAAGACAGGAAAGCCTTCAGTCGTTCGGATTTGGTGTTGCCAAAGACCTCGGCCGGGGTGCCTTGCTCCTCGATCAATCCTTGATGCAGGAACACGACGTGATCGGAGACGTCCTCTGCCATCTTCATGTCGTGGGTCACGATCATCATGGTACGGCCTTCGGCGGCCAGATCCTTGATCACCTTGACGACTTCCTGCTCCAATTCCGGGTCGAGCGCCGAGGTGGGTTCGTCGAACAGCAGGGCTTCGGGCTCCATGCACAGAGCGCGGGCGATGGCGGCGCGCTGCTGCTGGCCACCCGACAGTTGCGCCGGGTAGACGTCGCATTTGTCGCCGATGCCGACCTTGTCGAGATATTTGCGCGCAGAGGCTTCAACCTCGGCGCGGTCGCGTTTCAGCACCGTCAGCGGCGCCTCCATCACGTTTTGCAGGATGGTCATATGGGACCACAGGTTGAACTGCTGGAACACCATCGACAGGTTGGTACGGATGCGCAGAACCTGTTTTGCGTCGGCAGGGCGACGGTTCAGGCCGCTGCCGACCCATTTGATCGGCTCGCCCTTGAACAGGATTTCCCCCTGCTGACTGTCTTCCAGAAGGTTGCAGCAGCGCAGCAGCGTCGATTTTCCAGACCCGGATGAGCCGATCAGCGACACCACGGCGCCGCGCGGGGCGGTGATGTCGACGCCCTTGATGACCTCCAGATCGCCATAGGATTTATGCAGACCGCGCATCTCCAGAACCGGAGTGGCGTCGGGTGCAGTTTTGCTCGCAGGCGTTGCTTTGGTCGTTGTTTCGGTCAAGGTGCGCGTCGTCCGGTTGGATAAAATTTTGTCTTATTGGACCCAAAAAAAGCCGAATTGCAATGTTCAAACCGCACAAAGATCCGTGGTTTCCTGCGAAACGGTCAGGCCTGCCGACAAAACGGACAATGCATCAGGCCTTGGCGCGGGCGCGGATCTTTTGTCCGGTCAGCACCGGGCCGGGCGGTGTCGGCACCGCCAGATAATCGGACATGGGAATTTGTACGATGCCCTTGAGGTGCAGCGTCGCCAGCGTGTCCTCGTCGAGGTTGGAAATCGCGGTTTCAATCGCCTTGTACAGCACGTCCGGAGCGTTCCCGATGGCCGTGATAAAGGGCAGGCCGGGGGTCTCCGCGGTGCGCTCAAAGGCCTGAAGGTCGGCGGCGAAATCGTCGTATTTCTGCATCATTTCCCAGGACAGGACATCTAGGGCAGCAAAATCGGCGCGCCCCTCTGCCACGGCCAGCGCGGAGTCCCGGTGGCTGCCTGTTTCCAGCAACTCGCCCGGCAACATGCCCTCATCCTGCATGTGGATCAGCGGTCCAGCCCAGCCGGATTGCGACAGGCCGTCGTTATAGGCAAAGATCTTGCCATCAAGCTGGCTCAGGCGGGAGACATCTGCATCCTTGCGGGCAACAAAGACGCTGTAGTAATGCCCCGGCGCGCAGCCTGCGTGGCCGTAATCGGCGGTCCCGATCAGCTGTACCTCGCCGTATAGACGGGTGCGCAGCGGGCAGCCGCAGGTCTGGGCCAGCAGCAGGTTCTTTGCCGTCCAGGCGCTCCAGGGATCGCTTTTGCGGTCCAGCGCCTCCGGGACGTCCCACTCACCGGCCAGGGCCTCACGTATTGCCGCCCAAAAACGGTCATTGGCCTCGGCGGTTTCCGGGCGGTCGTACATTCCAAGAAAAGCAATCACAGTGCAGCCTCCGCACGTTGTCTGGCCAGGGCGCTGTCCCGGTCGTTCACCCCAAGCAGGCTGGAGGAGAGCCGGAGTAACGTATCCTCGCTGTCATCCCTGTGGCCGTCAGCCAAGGCGACCATCCACAGCGCCTCGATCACCGCGGTGCGGTCCTCGTAGCGCACGGCATCCTTGATGGCGCGGGTGAAACGGACGGTGTCGGGGGCTTCGGCCTCCATCGCCTCTGCCTCTTCGCGCAGCAGGATCGCGCCTCCCATGTCCAGCCCGTAGCGGGATTGGTTGATGCGGTCGATCCGGTCCTTTTCCTCTTCGGAGTAGTTGTGATCCGATCGTGCGACGCGCACCAGAAGGGCGCAGAGGGCCAGTCGGGCGTCCTCATCCGCGAGGGTGACTTTCGCGGGGGACAGAAGGCGGTTCAGGAGGTCCTGGAACAAGTCTGAGTTTCCTCTGAGGCGTTGGCGAGTTTGCGGCGCGCCCGCTCCCGCGCGGTTTCGTTGTCGGCATAGGACAGGCCCATGGCCTTGCGGGCGTCTTCCACGATCTTGACTTCGCCCTCGTGTTCGTCGCCATCCGCAAGCACCACTTCCCACAGGGCGTCCAGCGCGGCGAGCCGTTCGTCAAGCCCGGTGGTTTCGCGGATCAGGCGGCCGAATGTATCGGTCTCGGGCGCTGCGGCGTGCAATTTTTCGCAGCTGGCGCGCACCTTGGCCGCTTCAATGGCGTTATGCTGATATAACCGCGCCAGAATCCGGTCGATCAGGCTGATCTCTTCCAGTTGATATTCCCGGTCGGATTGCGCCACGCGCACCATCAGCGCCCCGAGGGCCAGTTCAGCGTCGGGATCCGGCAGCGCCGGGGGCTGCGGCGGGCGGAAGGCTTGAAAGAGCTTTTTGAGCATGAGATCAGGATACCCTGCAACGCCGGTGGGGCCAACAGTTTCTAACCGTCGTAGCCTTCGATGATTTCCATGTCGCCGGTCGAGACCGGATCGCGCAGCGCCTTGGCGTCTTGATAGGCGACCGAGTCGTAGCAGGCCTTTGCGGTGTCGAAATCCTTGAATTCGATCACGACGGTACGGGCGCGTGTTTGTCCTTCGCGGACTTCTTTCGCGCCGCCGCGCACCAGGAATTTCGCGCCGTATTCGGCAAAGGGCGCCGCGTTGGCCGCCACGTAGTCCTTGTAACGCTCCATATCGTCAACATCGACATGGGCAACCCAATATCCCTTTGGCATTCGGAATCCTTTTTGTCTTTTTGATAAGCTGAAACAGAAGCGACACAAAAACAATGGCCGCCTTGGCCTGAATTTCCCCGTTCGGTTCCGGAAAATCTAAAAAATTCGTTAAATAACGGGGTTGCGCCTAGTGAAAGCCGCCCGTTTTGCGCGGGCGGCTTCAAGGGGTATGTCAGCCGAGTTCAGAAAGGCGGGCAAGCGCCTCTTTGATCTTGGTTTCTTCCTCTTCGCGGGCGGCAAGGTTCTCGCGCGCTTCTTCCACCACCTCATCGGGGGCGGAGGCCACGAACTTCGGATTGTTCAACCGTCCGCGCAGGCCGCCAAGTTCCTTGGCCAGTTTGCCAAGGGTTTTCTCAAGGCGTGCCTTTTCCTCGTCGATGTCGATGATATCGGCGAGCGGCAGGCCGAAGGAAGCGCCGGGCGCCGAGATCGAGACACAGCCCTTCGGCAGGCTGTCGACCTTGGTCAGGCTGTCGATCCGCGCAAGGCGTTTGATCAGCGCCTCGTTGCGGTCCCATGCGGTTTGGGCGGCCTCGTCGATCTCGGTCACCAACATGGCGACCTTGAGGCCCGCAGGCACATGCATCTGCGCGCGGGCAGAGCGGGTGTTCTCGATGACCGAGATCACCCAGTTGATCTCCCGGTCGGCCTCGGCATTGACCAGGTCAGCGGCGGCATAGGCGGGCCAATCAACATGCACCAGCATCTTGGTGCGGGTTCCGGTCTGGCCCCACAGCTCTTCGGTGATGAAGGGCATGATCGGATGCAGAAGGATCAGGCACTGATCCATGACCCAGCGCATGGTCTCGCGGGTCTCGGCCTGGGCTGCGGCGTCTTCACCCTGCAACAATGGCTTGGACAGCTCCACATACCAGTCGCAGACCTTGCCCCAGACAAAGGCGTAAAGCGCCTGCGCCGCATCGTTGAAGCGATAGGCCTCTAGCGCCGCATCCACTTCCTCACGCACGCGGGCGGTTTCGCCGATGATCCAGGCGTTGACGGCCTGCGCGGGCTTCAGATCGGCCACATCGGTCTGCGGCACCGCATCGGTGAAGACCTCGTTCATCTCGGCAAAGCGGATGGCGTTCCACAGCTTGGTGCCAAAGTTCCGGTAGCCGGCGATCCGCTGCATATCGAGCTTCAGCACCCCGCCGAGGCTCGCCATCGCCGCATTGGTGAAACGCAGCGCATCGGCGCCGTATTCGTCAATGATATCCAGCGGGTCGATGACGTTGCCGGTGGATTTCGACATCTTCTTGCCCTTGGCGTCGCGCACGAGGCCATGCAGGTAGACGGTGTCAAACGGGATCTGATCCACGACGGCCAGCTGCATCATCATCATGCGGGCAACCCAGAAGAACAGGATGTCCTGCCCGGTGACCAGCGTCGAGGTCGGGAAGTATTTGCCCAGTTCCTCGGTCTGTTCAGGCCAGCCCAGCGTGCCGATTGGCCAGAGGCCGGAGGAAAACCATGTGTCGAGCACATCGGGGTCACGCCAGACCGGGTAGACCAGTTTGGTCGGATCCTGAGTGGTTTCATACTCGGCCAGCGCGGCGGCAAAGGCCTTGACCGCATCGGCGCGGGTTTCGACTTCAACCACCTGCGCGTGGTTCAGCGGTGTCGGCAGGCCAACCAGAATGTCGTCAAACTGTGGTTTGACGCTGTCGAAATCGGCGGCGCAATGACGCGGCTCTTCGCCGATCAGCAGCTTCTGCTCCCACATAAGGCGCAGGCTTTCGACCAGATCAAGCGCGCCGTCGCCCTCGTCATCGGTGAACCCTTCGCCGGAGAGGTCAAAGCCGTACCAGACCGGGATCTGGTGGCCCCACCACAGCTGACGCGAGATGCACCAGGGTTCGATGTTCTCCAGCCAATGGTAATAGGTCTTCTCACCCGATTCCGGCAGGATCTTGACGGTGCCGTCCTTCACGGCGTCCAGCGCCGGGCCGACGACCTTTTCAGCGTCCACGAACCACTGGTCGGTCAGCATCGGTTCGATCACCACCTTGGAGCGGTCGCCAAAGGGCTGCATGATCGGCTTGTTCTCGACCAGCGGCACCATGGTTTCGACAAGGTTGCCCTCGTCGTCCGTCTTGGCCTCTTTCACCATCACGGCGAGACCTTCGTCGGTGATCTGCTGCACCACGGCCTTGCGGGCCTCAAAGCGGTCCAGACCGCGCAGGTCCTCAGGCACCAGGTTGATGGCGTCGGCTTCGGCCTCCGAAAGGGTCTGTTCGCCCTTGGCGACGGCCATGGCCGTGGTTGCGGCCTCTTCGTAAGGCGCACCATCGGCACGCATCGCGCCCTTGGTGTCCATCAGGCGGTACATCGGGATGCCGCCGCGCTTGGCCACCTGATAGTCGTTGAAATCATGTGCGCCGGTGATCTTCACCGCACCCGAGCCGAAGTCGGGGTCGGGGTATTCGTCGGTGATGATTGGGATCAGGCGGCGGTGTTCCTTGGGGCCCACTGGGATCTCGACCAGCTTGCCTACGATGGGGGCATAGCGCGCGTCATCGGGGTGCACGGCCACGGCGCCATCGCCCAGCATGGTTTCGGGGCGGGTAGTGGCGATGGAGATGTAATCGCGCTCCTCCTCAAGCGTGACATTCCCGTCCTCGTCCTTTTCGACGTAGGTATAGGTTGCACCGCCCGCGAGAGGGTATTTGAAGTGCCACATGTGGCCCGCAACCTCGATATTCTCCACCTCAAGGTCGGAAATCGCGGTCTCAAAATGCGGGTCCCAGTTCACCAGCCGCTTGCCGCGGTAGATCAGGCCCTTGTTGAACATCTCCACGAAGACCTTGATCACGGCATCGTGGAAGTTGCCCTCTTCGCCTTCCGGGGCACCGGGGGCGCCGGACATGGTGAAGGCGTTGCGCGACCAGTCACAGGAGGCGCCGAGGCGTTTCAGCTGGTTAACGATGGTGCCGCCAGACTGGCTTTTCCAGTCCCAGACTTTGTCCAGGAACTTTTCCCGGCCGAGTTCGGCGCGGGAGGGCTGCTGGTTTTTCGCCAGTTCGCGTTCCACAACCATCTGGGTGGCGATGCCGGCGTGGTCCTGTCCAGGCTGCCACAGGGTGTCAAAGCCCTGCATGCGTTTCCAGCGGATCAGGATGTCCTGCAGCGTGTTGTTGAAAGCATGGCCCATGTGCAGGACGCCGGTGACATTGGGGGGCGGGATCATGATGCAATAGGTGGAAGCCTCGGGCTTCGCGTTTGCGCCTGCCTTGAAACAGCCCGCCTCTTCCCAGGCCGCGTAAAGACGGCTTTCGGCTTCGGCTGCGTTGAATGTCTTTTCCATCGCCATCGGTTTGGTCCTGCGTGCGTGTCATTTTTCGTCGCGTTCTCCCATATAGAACGGGGCGGCAAAGGGAAAGTGCCAAGGCGGGCAGGAAAATAAGGCAGGCGGGGGGAATAATGCGGGTTTTGGCGCCGTCATCGCGCGGGGCGGTAACGGTGGTTTAACTCTGAGCCGCTAAGGTCGTTTACGAAGAGAACAGCGGGTCCTCCCCTCGGTCCGCCATTCACGAGACGCCCGGCCAGACTTTGATGCGGATGCCCGCAAAGTCGGCCGGGCGCACTACTTTTGGCACCCCGTAAATTCTGTTTTCGCTTGTGTTGAAGGATGGGGGCGGCGCCTAGCCCCGGCTGCCGCTGCGGTCCAGTTTGGTCGACAGGTGGATCAGGCTTTCTGAAGAGCGAACGCCGCGCGCCTCGCCAATGCGGTCGATGGTTTCATCCAGTTCATCCGTGGTTTGCGCCACGACCTGCGCCAGCAGGTCGAACCGGCCCGAGGTCGTATGCACCACTTCGACCCCCGGAAGGCTGCGCAGACGGGCCAGAACCTCGGGGCCGCTGCGCGGTTCGATGGAGATCAGCACTGTCGCCTGCAGGGGCGGGCGCACTGCAGGGGAGATTTTCAGCGTGTACCCTGCGATAACGCCCAGCGTTTCCAACCGTTCGATCCGGGTTTGAACGGTGGTGCGCGCAAGATTGAGGTGACGCGCCAGTTCGGCCACCGGGCGGCGGGCATTGTCGCGCAAAAGCGCCAGAAGTCGCTGATCTGTTTCGTCTATCTGCATTTTGTGTGCGCCATAATGACGGGAATTACCGTCATAATATCAATAGTGACGGGGGAAATCGACGCGCAACCGGGCGAAAATGCAAGAAAACCGTCAATCGGCACGCAGTCCGTCCAACAAGGCTTTGATCTTATGCAGCATATTCCCCCGCTCTGGCTTGACCCCGAAACGCATCTTGCGCGGCGGCAGCCGGATCATCCCATCCTCTATTTCTCGCCGCGGGTGCTGCACGAGGTGGCGGACCGGTTCCTGACCGGCTTTCCGGGGCTGGTGACCTATGCAGTCAAGGCGAACCCCCATCCTGCGGTTCTGTCCAATTTGGTTGCCGCAGGTGTGTCGGCCTTTGATGTGGCCTCGCCAGCGGAAATGGAGGCGGTGCGCGCGGCCAGTGCGGATGCGGTGATGCATTACAATAACCCGGTGCGTTCGGATGTGGAAATCGCGGCGGGTATCTCTCATGGCGTGGCCAGCTGGTCGGTGGATGAGGCGAGCGAGCTGGCCAAACTGGCCGATGTGCCGCGCACCTGCGAGATCGCGGTGCGCTTTGCCTTGCCGGTCGAGGGCGCAGCCTATGATTTTGGCAGCAAATTCGGTGCCGCCCCGGAAGAGGCGATCGCGTTGCTGCAACGGGTGGCGGCAGAGGGCTGGACACCGGCCCTGTGTTTTCATCCCGGCACCCAATGCGAGGATGCCTCGGCTTGGGTCGAATATATCCACGCCGCCCGCCGGATCGTCGATGCCGCCGGGGTAAAGGTGGCGCGACTGAACGTCGGCGGTGGCTTTGCCGCCAACCGCGATGGCGTGGCGCCGGATCTTGAGACGGTGTTTTCCGCCATTGGGACTGCGGTTCGCGATGCCTTTGGTGACGCCGCGCCAGAGCTGATCTGCGAGCCGGGCCGGGCGATGGTGTCTGAGAGCCCGATTTGAAACTAATTGAGTGAGTTCAGGAGGTTGTGTTTCTGTTCGGGTACGACACTGAACGGAGACCACGATGGCCTGGACCGAACTCACCCGCAGCCAGCATGCCCGTGAG
>NZ_JBDOQR010000031.1:0-56180 GCF_039839315.1 Phaeobacter sp. CAU 1743
GCGCAAGGCGGACCCAGACCTCATCTGTCAACACAAACCGCTCTTCGTTCATTCAAACCTCCATTTTGGAAGCTTGAATCAGATTTCAGCCAGCTTGGGAATCCTGAATGTCCACAGACCCTAATTTTCACAAAACTTCCGACGGACGCCCGATGAGGCGCGCCTGGCGTCTTGTTCCCGCTCACATTCAGGGTTACGCATCCCACATGACACAGACCATGACCACCCCCACCGACGACAGAGTCGCCAAGAAGAATGTTGCCATTCTCGTGATGGCGCAGGCCTTCCTCGGCGCTCAGATGCCGATGATCTTTACCATTGGCGGCCTCGCGGGGCAGTCGCTGGCCTCCAACCCTTGTTTCGCCACCTTGCCGATCTCACTGATCGTCGCCGGGTCGATGATGGCAGCAACGCCGATTTCGGCGATCATGCAGCGCTGGGGCCGCCGCGCGGGCTTCTTTACCGGAGCGCTGTTCGGAGCGCTCGGCGGCATCGTTGGCGCCTATGGTCTCTATCTCGGCTCATTCCCTGTGTTCCTGCTCGGCAGCCTTCTGACCGGCGTCTACATGAGCGCGCATGGTTTCTACCGCTTTGCCGCCGCCGATACCGCGTCCGAAGAGTTCCGTCCCAAGGCGATTTCCTATGTGATGGCGGGCGGGCTTTTGTCGGCCATCATCGGCCCACAGCTGGTCAAGGCGACCAGCCAGGCCTTTGTCATCCCCTTCTTCGGAACCTATATGGCGGTGATCGCGGTCAACGTTGTGGGTGCGGCGCTGTTTCTGTTCCTGAACATCCCGAAACCACCGGTCCCCAGCCATGACGCCCCCAAGGGCCGCAGCCGTATCGAGCTGCTGAAAACCCCGGTGATCGCGGTGGCGGTGATCTGTGCAATGGTTTCCTACGCGCTGATGAACCTCGTGATGACCTCGACCCCGCTGGCCGTGGTCGGCTGCGGCTATACCGAAGGCAACGCCGCCGATGTGGTGACCTCTCACGTGCTGGCGATGTATGTGCCCTCCTTCTTTACCGGTCACCTGATCGCGCGTTTCGGCGTGGAGAAGATCGTTGCCGCGGGTCTGGTCATTCTGGCCGGCGCGGGCGCCGTGGCGCTGCAAGGCGTCGACCTCGGAAACTTCTTTATCGCGCTTGTCCTGCTTGGTGTTGGCTGGAACTTCGGCTTTATCGGCGCGACCACCATGCTGGCGGGCGCGCATGAGCCGCACGAACGTGGCCGGATGCAGGGTCTGAACGACCTTCTGGTCTTTGGCGGTGTCACCATGGCCTCGCTCGCCTCGGGCGGTCTGATGAACTGTTCGGGCGGCTCGCCGGTGGATGGCTGGAGCGCGGTCAACATGGCGATGGCGCCCTTCCTGGTGCTGGCCGGCGGCGCGCTGGTCTGGCTCGCCCTGCGGCCCAAGCGGGTCTGACAGTTTCGTTCAGCTAAAATTCAAAAAGCCGCCCCGTGGGGCGGCTTTTTTGTGTTCGCTTGCAGAGACCCACGGGCTCAAACGCGCCTGTCTACCAGCGCCCCAGTGCGGCCCGCATCATCAGCCCGCCGCGGCGGCGGAATTCGCTGGTGCCAAGCGCGCCTGCCGCAACCCGTTCGGGCTCCCCGATCGCCTGTTTCAGGATACTCTGCGCCTGCCAGCCCGCCAGCATCGCCGGGGCCGCTGCTGTCGACACGCTGCCGCGCGCACCCCGCGCTTGCGCCAGATATTGGTATCCCTTTTCCGCCAGCTGCTGCACACCCTTGGTGGTGCCATCGAGCAAGGGCACGCGTTTTTGTTTTTCCAGCTCCGGGATTGCGCGCAGCCAGTTGGCAATGCCCATGCCACGTCCAAAGGCGCGCACGGTTTCTTCTTCCGCCTCGCCCAGCGAAGCTGCTGCCATCCATAAAAGGCTACCCGAGGTGGCATCGATATAGGTATCAAACGCCGCTTCATCCTCAAAAGGATCGCGGTAGATGTCCCAGCGCCGCGCCTCGGCCATGGGATCAATCTCTTTCGCAAGTTCGGGGCGCAGCAGCCGCCCAAGCGGGGTCGCCACATAGTGACGGCGTACCTGCTTCGCCTCTGCGATTTCGGCGCCGACATCGCGCCACCATTGCACCCGCATCTCTGCGATCATGCTTTCCTGGCTGGCCCAGGGCGCGCGGGAGAGTTCAAGATTGAAGGCATAGAGCGCGAACAGAAGCGGACGCGCTGCAACGGGCGCCGCCATGGTCGCCATGAAGCGGTCCGGATCGCCCTGCCGGACCAACTCAGCGCAGCCTTTCAGATCGTCGTCAAATTCCATTTAGGAACTCCTTCACGGCCATTGCAGTTTCCGGCGCATCGACGATGCCAAGGTGGCTGACACCCGGAATGATGCGATAGCTCCCCCGGTGCGTCACTGGCGCCATCAGTGGCTCATAGCCCTCCGCGACAAAGGCTTCGTCTTTTTCCCCTGCCATTACAAAGAATTCCGGAAGAGCCCTAATGTCCGCCAGATAGTCGCTTCGCGGTGCGTATGAGGTGTTGAGCCGATAGGAATATTCCGTCGTCGCCAGATGCCCCAGCGGTCCGTCCAGAACCTGTTTCGGCATGGCGAACTGGATCACGGTCAGGTGATTGAACCACGTGATCCCCAAGGCATTCAGAATCGAAAGCCCGATGATCCGGCGCGTCAGCGGCTGCGCCCATCCGCCCGAATTCTTGCGGGTTGTTGGGGCGTCATACTTCAGGAACGGCGCCAGAAGAACGGCGCGGTCCAGCATGCCCCCATGTTGCCCCCCGGCAAAGCGCACCACCAGCCCGCCGCCCGAGGAATGCCCGAGCAGAACAACTTTCTGCCGCGGTTGCACGCGGGCTGCGATCAGGTCCGCAAGGTCATCCTCCAGCTGGCCAATATACTCCACATCGCCGCGCCGCCCGGGGGCGGCTCCGTGCCCGCGCAGATCCGGCACCAGAACATGTCCTGCGATCTGCGGTGCAAGCGTGGCATATTGCAGCCCATTCCAGCCGGAACCATGCACCATGACCACCAGCGGCCCCGCGCCGTTGTCGAAGCTGCGCACCTGCAGCGGATAGCCATCCCGCATCGGAACGGTCTCCGGCTCTGGCATGTCCGGCCCCGCAGAGACCGCAGAGAAATCCAGCCCCTTTTCCGGCGCCGCAGGCAGCATATCTGCAGGCCTTTGCGACAGGATCAAAGCAAAGGGCAGCACCGCCGTGATGGCCAGACCGATAGCCGCCGTCCGGATCAGCGCTTCCATCATGCTTCCGGTGCGCAGTCGCGTATCAGCTTCCAGCGGATCGCATCCAGAAGCGCCTCGAAAGAGGCGTCGATGATGTTCGGGCTAACGCCCACCGTGGACCAGCGGCGGCCCTGATTGTCGGCGCTGTCGATGACCACACGCGTCACCGCTTCGGTGCCGCCCTGAGTGATGCGCACCTTGAAGTCCACCAGACGCATATCGTCGATCACCTCGGAGTAACGCCCCAGATCCTTGGCCAGCGCCTTCGCCAGCGCGTTCACCGGGCCGCGGTCGCTGCCGGTTTCATCCATGGATTCGCTGACCGACAGGCGTTTTTCGCCATCCACCTTCACGACAACGACCGCCTCGGAGAGGCTCACCATCTTGTTGTACTTGTTCTTGCGCCGCTCAACCGTGACCTTGTAGCGCTTCACCTCAAAAAACGTCGGCAGTTGCCCCAGCTCCTCGCGCGCCAGCAGCTCGAACGAGGCCTGCGCCGTATCGTAGGAGTATCCTTCATCCTCGCGCGCCTTGATCCGGTCAAGGATCCGCGCCAGCGCCGGATCGCCCTTTTCCACGTTCAGCCCGGCGTCGGTCAGCCGCTTGCGCAGGTTCGACTGGCCGGCCTGATTGGACATGGGAATGATGCGCGCGTTGCCCACCAGTTCAGGCTGGATATGTTCATAGGTCGACGGATCCTTCAGGATCGCGCTGGCGTGCAGACCCGCTTTATGCGCAAAGGCCGAGGCCCCAACATAGGGCGCCTGCTTCATCGGCACCCGGTTGAGGATATCATCCAGCATCCGGCTTTGCTGTGTGAGACCGGTCAGCGCCTCCAATGAGACGCCAGTCTCGAACTGGCTGGCATAGGGTTCCTTCAGCAGCAGCGAGGGGATCAGCGTCGTCAGATTGGCATTGCCACAGCGTTCGCCCAGCCCGTTAAGCGTGCCCTGCACCTGCCGCACGCCCGCATCCACGGCCGCCAGCGAACAGGCCACCGCGTTTTCCGTGTCGTTGTGCGTATGGATGCCAAGGCGCTCCCCGGGAATGCCTGCCGCGATCACCTCGGTCACGATGCGATAGACCTCGGCGGGCATGGTACCGCCGTTAGTGTCGCACAAAACCACCCAGCGCGCCCCCGCATCCAGGGCGGCACGGCAGGCGGCCAGCGCATACTCCGCATTATCCTTGTAGCCATCAAAGAAATGTTCGGCGTCAAACAGCGCCTCGCGTCCCTCGGCCACGATATGCGCCACCGAGGCGCCGATATTCTCAAGGTTCTCCTCCAGCGTGATGCCAAGCGCGGCCGTCACGTGGTAGTCATGCGATTTGCCCACCAGGCAGACCGTATCGGTTCCCGCGTTCATCACTGCCGCCAGAACATCGTCATTGGCAGCCGAGCGCCCTGCCCGTTTCGTCATTCCAAAGGCCGCCAGTCGCGCGCGGGTTTTCGGCGCCACCTCGAAAAAGGCACTGTCGGTCGGATTGGCGCCGGGCCAGCCGCCCTCGATGTAATCGATCCCCAGATCATCCAGCGCCTTAGCGATCTGTTGTTTTTCGGCAGTCGAGAACTGCACGCCCTGCGTCTGCTGCCCGTCGCGCAGCGTGGTGTCGTAAAGGTAGAGACGTTCTTTGCTCATTCCTGCCTCGTTGTGTTCACCGGGCGGCGCCCGGCCCGGGGTGGGCGTATAGCGCCCGCCCATGGGGCGGGTCGGGCGCTGCCCGGAGACATGCTCCGGGCGGGTCGGATCAGATCTCGTCCAGCTTGGCCGGATCAAACCCCGGCCCCGGTACCAGTTCGACGCCTGTCTTGCTCATCCGGACTTCCAGACCTGCGCCCGTATAGGCCGTTTTCAGACGATCCACTTCAGAGAAGTCCTTGCTTTCCATGGCAGTTTGACGGGCCTCGAACAACCGCGTCTCATGCGCAGACAGATCCACGTCAGGTGCCTTCACCCAGTCCGGAACATCATCGCCCAGCAATCCAAGCAGTTCCATGCTAGAGCGTAGCGCAGCCACATCTCCGGCCTGTGAATATTGGTGGCACTCCGCCAGAACGCCATGGGTGTTGATATCATCCGCGAGGAGCTCAACGACATGCGGTTCCGGCTGCATGCCGGGAAGGGCCTCTGCCGCCTGAGCGTACCAATTGCGCAAGGTCTTCTCAGCTTCCTTTGCCTTCTTCTCGGTCCAGTCCATCGGTTTGCGATAGTGGGTCGACAGGAAGACAAACCGGATCACCTCACCCGGAATGCCCTGGTCCAGCAGATCATGCACGGTGAAGAAGTTGCCGAGCGATTTCGACATCTTCTTGCCTTCGACCTGCAGCATCTCATTGTGCAGCCAGTAGTGCGCAAAAACTTCATTGCCATGCGCACAGCAGCTTTGTGCGATCTCGTTCTCATGATGCGGGAACATCAGATCGTTGCCGCCGCCGTGAATGTCGATCACATGTGGGAACTTCAATGCGTTTTCTGACAACTTCCCCTCTTCAAGGGGCCGTTTCCACAAAAGATCTTCAGCCATAGCCGAGCATTCGATATGCCAGCCGGGGCGCCCGCGTCCCCAGGGGCTCTCCCAGCCGGGCAGATCATCGCTCGACGGTTTCCACAGCACGAAATCCATCGGGTTCTTCTTGTAGGGCGCGACCTCCACCCGTGCGCCCGCGATCATGTCGTCGACGGATCGGCCCGAGAGTTTGCCGTATCCCTCGCGCCAGCTATCGACGGCAAAGAGAACATGCCCCTCGGCGGCATAGGCGTGGCCCTTGGCGATCAGATCCTCGATCATCGCGACCATCTGCGGGATAAACTGGGTCGCGCGCGGCATGTGGTTCGGCTCCAGCGCGCCAAGGGCCCCCATGTCATCCAGAAACCACTGGGTCGTCTCGGCGGTGATCTCTCCGATCGCACGACCGCTTTCGGCAGCGCGCGCGTTGATCTTGTCATCCACGTCGGTGAAATTGCGGGCATAGGTCACGTGATCCGCGCCATACACGTGCCGCAGCAGCCGATAGAGCACGTCGAACACCACGACAGGCCGTGCGTTGCCCAGATGCGCCCGATCATAGACCGTGGGACCACAGACATACATCCGCACGTTTTCCGGATCGATCGGAGTGAAGACCTCTTTCTTGCGGGTCTTCGTGTTGTGCAGTTTGATCACCGGTTGGGTCACTGTATCGGTCGTCGTCATGACAGCTCCTTTGACGGGCACGGGCGTGCAGGGCTCAAGGCCAGGCGCACGGGGGCGCAGCGCGGGCTTAGCAAGTTGTCAGTTGGAAGGGAACGACAGAAACCAGCCCGCTGTGAAATTCAGCAGGTAATGCAGCAGCTAATGGAGATAGGCGCGGCGGTTCGGGTCATGGGATGGCTGTTAGCACGCTCCGGCTCCGCCGCCAAGCATTTCGCAATGCTATGCTAGCTCTTTCTGCCCACGCTCTTGCCGACCCTCCGCAGACACGCCGCCGCCTTCAGAACCGGAACGCAGCCCGCACTGACAGGATATCGCCGTCCTGGCCCGCAAGCGCATTTGCCGAGTCGACATCATGGTGCAGAAATTCGCCGGTCATCTGCAGCACCCGGTTCACCGAGACCCGCAACCCGAGACCAAAGACCTGGCTCGGCGCCAGACCAGAGGACGCACCGTGCTGAACCTCGCCCAGCGTGACATAGCCAAGGGCATCGCCAAAATCGTATCCGGCCCGCAGATGCAGCTGCTGACTGTCCGACTGCCTGCCAAGACCAGTAATATCCAGACCGCCGCCCTGACGGACCGTGCCACCGAGGACAAGCTCACCATAGTCATGATCGAACCCAGCCTGCAGCGTGGCAGCCCCGTTTGACTGCAGCCCCGACCGAGCGACATATGCACCATTACCGCCGAATCCCGCCTGCCCCAGAGAACGTGCCACAAAGGAGGTGGACCAGTCCCCCGCCGCTGCGGGAATGGCCAGCGCAAGCCCGGTCATCGCCCCGATGACATTGGTGCTGAGATGATGAAGCTGGAAAACCCCTGACATTGTTTCGGTCCTGTTTTCGCACCCGTATCGGTACGGTATTTTACGCCAGTTATGGCGCGGCATCCCCGTGATCCAGCTTGTCAAAAATCTCTTAACACTTGGTTCCCGTATCGCGTGTGCTGTGGCCATTCCCTCGCAAAATCACCACTTCATTATAAAACCTTGAAAACACGCCACTTTCCCACCGTAAAATTTCCAGAACATTCCCCAGCCCTTGCGCGGCGTCCCCGCGCAAACCTCCATCGCCGGAGCGCGCTCGTGAAATAGATGACGTTTTTTTCACATCGGTCGCAAACACGATAGTTTTGCCTTGTCGCGCTGCCATCCTGAAACCGCGAAAGGAGGGCGCACGGATGCAGGAGGAGCAATGCTTGGTCAGTCTGGTCTGGCGCACCATCGGCGCCGCACGGGGTCTTGCCGCGCGCGGTCGGCCAAGATCGGGTTATCCGCTTAATAAAAGAAGGTAACCCTTTCTATTTACGGGATTTTCCATGACTTCTGATCCAACAATCCGCACCAATTTACGCAGCGGTGGGCGAGCGGCCCGCCGCGCCGCGCGCGCCGCGCCGCTGGACCGCGCCCTCCGCCCCATCCGCCCTGGCATGTCCGGCGGCGCCTATTCGCCCCTGTCACAGGCCGATGTGGAGAAAATCCACCACGCAGCGCTAGACGCGCTGGAGCGGATCGGCCTTGCCGACGCCCCACAAAGTGGAATTAATTACCTGACCGCTGCGGGCTGCACGCTGGGCAGCGACGGGCGCCTGCGCTTTCCCCGCGCCTTGGTCGAAGATACCCTGGCCCGCGCCAACCGATCCGTCACCCTGTTCAGCCGCGACGGACAGACCGACCTAGACCTCTCCGGCACCCGGGTGCACTACGGAACGGCGGGCGCAGCGGTACATATGGTTGACGTCGACGGCCGCGCCTATCGCGACTCCACCTTGCAGGACCTGCATGACGCCGCCCGGATCTGCGACGCGCTAGACAATATCCATTTCGTACAGCGCCCCATGGTGGCCCGGGACATCACCGACAGCCGCGAACTTGACCTAAACACCATCTACGCCTGCTGTTCGGGGACCTTCAAACACATTGGCACCTCATTCACCGACGCGAGCTTTGTCGCGCCCGCCGTGGAGATGCTGCACATGATCGCAGGTGGCGAGGAGAAATGGCGCGAACGCCCCTTTGTCTCCAATTCCAACTGCTTTGTGGTGCCGCCGATGAAATTCGCCACTGAAAGCTGTCTGGTGATGGAGGAATGCATTCGCCATGGCGTTCCTGTCCTGCTGCTGTCCGCCGGTATGGCCGGAGCCACAGCGCCATCAACCGTGGCTGGTGCCATCGTGCAGGCAGTGGCAGAATGTCTGGCAGGACTTGTTTACGTCAACGCCGTAAGCCCCGGACATCCTGCGATTTTTGGCACCTGGCCATTCGGGCTCGACCTGCGCAGCGGCGCTATGACCGGCGGATCGGGTGAACAGGCGTTGCTGACGGCGGGCTGTGCGCAGATGCACCGGTTCTACGGGCTGCCCGGCGGCGCGGCGGCGGGGATTGCGGATTCCAAACTACCGGACATGCAGGCGGGATGGGAGCAGATGTGCTCCAACGTCATGGCCGGCCTTTCCGGCCTCAACATGGTCTATGAGGCCGCCGGAATGCACGCGTCGCTCCTGGGGTTCTGCCACGAATCTCTGATCCTTGGCGATGATCTGATCGGTCAGGCGCTGCGCTGCGTGCGGGGGATCGAGGTGACAGATGAAACCCTGGCGCTGGATCAAATCGCCGAGGTTTGCCTTGGTGGCAGTGGTCACTATCTTGGAACGGCGCAAACCCTGTCACGGATGCAGGCCGACCATGTCTATCCAACCCTTGGGGATCGCACCTCCCCCAAGGAGTGGGAGGAAAAGGGGAAGCCGGATCTGTTGCACAAGGCACGGGAGCGGAAGGAGGCGATCCTGTCACGCCGAAGCCCGGCGCGCCTTCCCCCGGATCTGGACCGGGTCATAAGGGAGCGGTTCCCCATCCATTTACCCAGTTGACACAGCGCCCCTTGGACGCAAGGCAGAAGACGGGACGACTAAAGCGGCTCGTCTTATTCAATTCAAGGGCTTACTAAAGAGCCTTGATCCTTTGCCGCAGGTATTCAAGAAAACCTGAAAAGGATGTGGAGGCCGCGAATTTCTGGCGGACATAACGCAGTTCTTTCTGGCGCAGCGATTTTGAGACGCTGGCGCTGACCTGCCCCTCATGTATCCGGTTCACCACCAGAGTCTGCGGCAGGATCACCGGATCGCCAAGCGCATCCCACAGCCGTTTGTAGAGGTCTACATCCATCAGCCAGATCAGGTTTTCATCAAACCGCTGCATACGGCTGCGCCGCATTGCCAGCACCGACGGGCTTGAGACGGTGTTTTTGCCAAACTGCAGCTTCTCAGTCAGTCGCGGCACCATGGGGCGTTCAACCGACCCGCCATTGCGGCTGATACCCGAGCCACACAACAGCCAGTCGCCCCCCCCATCCATCGCTTCAACAATATCACCCAAGGCACGGCTTCCATTCAGGAAATCGTCCTGAAAAAGCACTTTGACGATATCACCGGATGCGTGATCCAGGGCATTGTTCACATTGGCCGATGCCTGCCGTGGTGCATCGTGGTTCCAGATGTGGCGTATGGTCAGACGATCCGAGAAAGCGGCGCAGACATCGGCCACCGCCGTGTCATCGGATTGGTCCGAAACGACAACCTCGAAATCGCGAAAGCTTTGCCTTGTCAGGATCTCCAGCGACTGAGCCAGATACTCTGCACCCTTGCCCCCCATGCCATAGGCCGGAATGCAGATACTTATGGCAGGCATGGCGTTTCTCCGGGGCTTGGTGGACTGCACTCTTGGCCTAGCAAAGAGCCGCGCCAAGGCCAAGCGGCAGAACGGGAAACGGATACCTCACAGGAAAAAGCCCCCTCCGATACGGAGGGGGCGAGTTTCGCCAATCAGGCTCATTAGTGTACCGCCCGCGTTTTTTTGCCTGGGCCTTCTTGGCGTCCAGGGCGAGCGCACTCGCCCCCGATCTGGTCTCAGCTGCAGCCCGAAGTGGCGCCGCAGGTGTTGCATTTCATGCAGGTGCCGTTGCGCACCAGCGTGTAGTTGCCGCATTCGCCGCAGGCCTCGCCCTCGTAGCCCTGCATCTTGGCCTTGGTGCGGGCGTCCATGCCGGTCACCGTAACCGAAGCCGTTTCCGTCACCGTTGCGCTTTCAGTCACCTCCGGCACCAGTGTTTGCAGCGCCGTCACCGGGTCAGCACCGGTGCCAAGCGGCGCGATCCCGTCCAGCACGGTCTGCCCGCCGTTCAGCACCACAAGTTCCTGCGGCAGACGCTTGCGCAAGTACCCGGTCGAGGAGATCTGTTTCAGCACCTCCAGCGAGCGGGTTGCGGCGCTTTCGCTCAGCTCGGTGACGTTGGAGACGCCCTCTTCCTCACCGCGACCGATATCATCGAATGCGGGGCCTTCGGGTTTCACATGCGCGAGGTCGGTGCGATCCAGGTAGCTAACCGCCAGTTCGCGGAAAACATAGTCGAGGATCGAGGTTGCGTTCTTGATGCTGTCGTTGCCCTGCACCATGCCCGCCGGTTCGAACTTGGTGAAGGTGAAGGCATCGACGAACTCTTCCAGCGGCACGCCGTATTGCAGGCCAACAGAGACGGCGATGGCAAAATTGTTCATCATCGCCCGGAAGCCAGCGCCTTCCTTGTGCATGTCGATGAAGATCTCGCCAAGGTTGCCGTCTTCATACTCGCCGGTGCGCAGGTAGACCTTGTGCCCGCCGACAACCGCCTTCTGGGTATAGCCTTTGCGGCGCTGGGGCATCTTGGTGCGGTGCGATTTCACCACTTCCTTGATGACCACTTTTTCGACGATCTTCTCGGCCAGGGTGACGGCCTTTTCCTGCTGGCTACCGCTTTCCAGGATCTCGGCCGCCTCATCGTCATCCTCGACCAGCGCAGCCGCCAGCGGCTGGCTCAGCTTGGACCCGTCACGATAGAGCGCGTTTGCTTTGACGCCCAAGGACCAGCTTAGCTCATAGGCCTTCTGGCAGTCTTCGATGGTGGCATCGTTGGGCATGTTGATCGTCTTGGAGATCGCGCCCGAGATAAAGCTTTGCGCCGCCGCCATCATGCGGATGTGGCTGTCAACGCTCAGGTATCGCTTGCCCTTCTTGCCGCAGGGGTTGGCGCAATCGAAGATGTGATAGTGCTCTTCCTTCAGGTGCGGCGCGTTCTCCAAGGTCATGGTCCCGCAGACGTGATCGTTGGTTGCCTCGATATCGGCCTTGGTAAAGCCCAGATGACGCAGCAGATCAAAGGTCGGGTCGTTCAGCTTGGTCGCCGGGATGCCCAGAACACCGGTGCAGAACTCTTCGCCAAGGGTCCATTGGTTGAACACGAAACGCACATCAAAGGCGCTTTCCAGCGCGGCGTCGATCTTGGCCAGCTCGTTGGGGCCAAAGCCGTGACCGGCCAGCGAGGTATGGTTGATCCCCGGCGCATTGCCGATGGTGCCGTGGCCGACGGCATAAGCAACGATTTCTTCGATCTGGGCCGAGGTATACCCGAGCCCTTCCAGCGCGGCAGGCACCGAGCGGTTGATAATCTTGAAATAGCCGCCACCGGCCAGTTTCTTGAACTTCACTAGGGCAAAGTCGGGCTCGATTCCGGTGGTGTCGCAATCCATCACAAGGCCGATGGTGCCGGTCGGGGCAATCACGGTGGCCTGCGCGTTGCGATAGCCGTGCTTCTCGCCCAGTTCCAGCGCCTCATCCCAGGCGCCCGCGGCCAGATCGGTCAGGCGCGCATCGGGGCAATTCTTCAGATCGAGCGGCACCGGCGGCACCGCCAGCCCTTCATAGCCGGTTGTCTTCCCCTGGGCGGCGGTGCGGTGGTTGCGCATCACCCGCAGCATGTGGTCGCGGTTCTTTTCAAAACCGGGGAACGGGCCCAGCTCGGAGGAGATTTCGGCCGAAGTGGCATAGGCGACGCCGGTCATGATGGCAGTGAGCGTGCCGCAGAGCGCGCGGCCTTCGTCGCTGTCATAGCCATAGCCCATGTTCATCAAGAGACCGCCGATATTGGCATATCCCAGACCCAGCGTGCGGAAGTCATAAGACCGCTGCGCAATTTCCTTGGACGGGAACTGCGCCATCATCACGCTGATTTCCAGCGTCAGGGTCCACAGGCGGCAGGCATGCATGTAGTCCTCGGCCTGGAACTCACCGTCCTTGAGAAAGGTCAGGAGGTTCAGCGAGGCCAGGTTACAGGCGGTGTCATCCAGGAACATATACTCCGAGCACGGGTTCGATCCGCGGATCTCGCCGTCTTCGGGGCATGTGTGCCAGTCATTCACTGTGTCATGGAACTGGATACCCGGATCGGCACAGGCCCATGCGGCGTGGCCGACCTTCTCCCACAGATCACGCGCCTTGACGGTCTTGGCGACGCGGCCATCGGTACGGTTGATCAGCTCCCAATCGGCGTCTTTCTCAACCGCGTGCAGGAACGCATTGGTGACGCGGATCGAGTTGTTGGAGTTTTGACCCGAAACCGAGGAATAGGCATCGCTATCCCAATCGGTATCATAGGTCGGGAATTCGATCGAGGTGTGTCCCTGCTTGGCGTAATCCAGAACCCGTTTGATATAAGTCTCCGGGATCGCGACCTTTTTCGCTTCGCGGATGGCTTTCTTCAGCCCCTCGTTCTTGCTCGGCTCATAGGCGTCTGCCTCCAGACCGTCCCATTCGCGGATCGCCGCAAAGATGCCGTTCAGCATCTGCTCGTGCATCTTCGAGCCAGCAACGATCGAGGCAACTTTCTGCTCTTCGATCACCTTCCACTGAATGAAATCCTCGATATCTGGGTGATCCGCATCGACGATGACCATCTTGGCCGCGCGGCGCGTAGTGCCACCGGATTTGATCGCGCCGGCTGCCCGGTCGCCGATCTTGAGGAAGCCCATCAGGCCCGAAGATTTGCCACCACCGGACAGAGGCTCGCCCTCGCCGCGCAGGTGGCTGAAGTTGGTGCCAGTGCCGGAGCCGTATTTGAACAGGCGCGCCTCGCGCACCCAAAGATCCATGATGCCGCCGTCATTTACCAGATCGTCGGACACGGACTGGATGAAACAGGCGTGCGGCTGCGGATGTTCATAGGCGCTGTCGGATTTGGTCAGCTTGCCGGTCTTGTAATCGACATAGTGGTGGCCCTGTGCCGGGCCGTCGATGCCATAAGCCCAGTGAAGCCCGGTGTTGAACCACTGCGGCGAATTCGGCGCCGCGCGCTGCGACGCCAGCATATAGCGCATTTCGTCGTAATAGGCGCGGGCGTCTTCCTCGGTCGAGAAATAGCCGCCTTTCCAGCCCCAGTATGCCCAGCCACCGGCAAGACGGTCAAAGACCTGTTTGGAAGAGGTTTCGCCAACAAATTCAACATCATCTCCATCGGGGACCGACCGCCACAGGAATTCTGGCACGCCCTTTTCGCGGACTTTCTTCAGGCGGGACGGAACACCGGCTTTGCGAAAGTATTTCTGGGCGATGACATCGCTGGCAACCTGGCTCCATTCAGCCGGAACTTCGATGTTTTCGAGTCGGAATACAATGGTCCCGTCAGGATTTCGAATTTCGGATGTAGCCGAGATGAAATCGAGGTCCGCATATGCGTCCTGACCAGATTTGGTGTACTTCCGTTCGATCTTCATGCTCTGCCCCTTCGCATTAGCTCTGTCCCGTCTTTTTGTTGGCCACGTCGCAGCGCAGCCTTGCCATGAAGAAACACAGAAAACAGGCGGCAACTGCTGTCAGAAGCGTGCCAGGGAGCCCTACACCGGCCCCGGTCCTTGGAATCTCTACTAGTGTTTAGTCTTGTTGCAGCGCCCAAAGAACATACAAGATTTAGTGGCGAAGCAACCGGCACCCACAATTTGGCGTAATCACGCCGTGAGGGTCAACGCAAAATTTACCACTTAGATACCATTTTTTTGGTTGACCGGTGAAATCGGAAACGCCCGTGGTTCGCTTCATCGATTCACCAACTGCACCCGCGGGCTGACCGAGCTGCCAACACCACTTCGGCAGCCTCGTATTTTTTTGCGAAACACTAATGGTTTGCCGCAAATACCTTACTCACGGCCCCTTCACCACTTCCTCGGCGACTCCACTAACACCGGCGCGCGGTCCACTTCCGAGACATGACAGCGGACTTTTCGCGCCGACCTGCCACGTTGCACGAAGCGCACAGTCTATCTGCTGAAATCCTGTGCCAAGTTAGGCAAAACCCAGCTGCAGGTGGCGCCAGTTCGCGTCACATGGTTAATAATCGGTTAACACAAGATTTGGTAGCCACAAACATTTCGGGGTCACATTTTGCGCGATTCTAACCATCGCCCCGATCACATCTAAGTGAGACCTGGGCCCCTGATCGCCCTTTCAGTGAGACTGGCTGCTTGCACGCCCGCCTTGGACTTGACCGCCAAAGGACGTCACCCTGACCGGGCCAAACCGATCAGAGCTGGGATTTTTATAAGTGGAAAGTGGTCGGGGCGGCGAGATTCGAACTCACGACCCCCTGTACCCAAAACAGGTGCGCTACCAGACTGCGCCACGCCCCGGACCGTGCGCTTTCCTAGCGGTGTGAAACGGATTTGAAAAGCCCTAACAGGGCCAAACAGACGCATTAGAAGAAAAAACTTCGTGCCGCATCTGGGTGCCCGGCCCAATGCCATATCGGCGCGCCAAACCACCATTGATTTCCAGCACCGCAAACACCCGGTCGCCGCCTGGAATGGGGGTCAGATCATGGGGAATGGCATTGGAATGCACCGACGTCACCACGCCGGTTTCATCGAGGAAAATGATATCAAGAGGGATCAGCGTGTTCTTCATCCAGAAAGCCGCCCTTTGGGGGTGCTCGTAAACAAACAGCATCCCCGCCCCGCGCGGCAGGTCCTCCCGATGCATTAGCCCCATTGAACGGCTGTCGACAGTATCGGCAATCTCAACAGAGAAGGACGCCTGCCCCCAATCGCCGCGAAGATCGACACGATCCGGGGCGCAGGTCTCCTGTGCCTGTGCAATACCTGCACCAAGGCACAGCATTATGGCGGCACCCCAGCGGACAATTCCAGAGGCGCGCACCGACATGATCTTATTCTTCTTCGGATGCGGTTTCGGAAATGGCCGCTTCCCAGGCCTGGACCTCGACCGCCATGCAGCCCCGCCGACCGCTGATCGATCGCATCGCGATGGCCTCGCCCGGCTGGAGGTCAGCAAGACCCGACTGGCGCAACACCTCGACGTGCAAGAAGACGTCATCTCCGTAGCCGAACAGGTTGGCAAAGCCAAAGCCCTTGCCCTTGTCGAACCACTTCACACGCGCCGGGCGCAACGGAAGAGTTTTCAGCTCCTCGATATCCATATCGACAAAATCGCTGAGGACCGGCGCGTCATCCCGGGCCGGAGGCACGATTGCGACAACCTCCACAGCCTGAACGCCGCGCTCCGTCGCGTGGGTCAGAACGGTTACGCTGGACCCGTCCGCCACCGAGCTCTGCCCGAAGTTACGCAGGACATTCACGTGCAACAGGATGTCGGGACCACCCTCGTCGGACACAACGAAGCCATACCCTTTGGTCGGGTCAAACCACTTCACTATGCCCTGGATTTGCCTGAGACTGCTTTGATCGTCTGCCACTTATCTCGTCCACCGCGTCGTATTTGATTTCTCGATGCTTGATGCGCGATTTTCGCATATGAGTTCAAGTTAAAAAAATTCCCCATTATCACGAAAATGCTATTTTATGCTTAACCCACTATGGGTTTAGCCGCACCACACTCCATTCGTCATCCGGCGTATTTCGGCGCCAGACAAATCGGTCATGCAGCCTGAAAGCCCCATCTGCCCAGAATTCAATTTCGCTCGGAACGATGCGAAATCCGCCCCAGAATGGCGGCCGGTCTGGGTTCGGGCCTTTCGTGGCCGTGATTTTTGCAACCTCTGCCATCAGGGCCGAACGGCTCTGCAATGGGCGCGATTGCCGCGAAGCCCACGCCCCGAGCCTGCTTTTCAGCGACCGGGAGTGGTAATACTCGTCTGCCTGCGGACCGTCTTCGCGTGTCACATGACCACGGACACGGATCTGGCGACGCAGGCTCTTCCAATGTAGCACGAAGGCGGCCTTGCCGGACTGCTCCAGCTCCTGCCCCTTGGCGCTTTCGTAGTTAGTGAAGAAGACAAAAGCGCCATCTTCGATTTCCTTGAGCAGCACCATGCGGACATTCGGCATGCCATCAGCATCCACCGTCGACAGCGCAATCGCATTCGGATCATTGAGTTCAGTCTCTTCGGCCTCCGTGAGCCATGCCCGCGCAAGTTCAAAGGGGTTATCCCCCGCAAATAATCCCGACCGCTCTGACATGGAAACCTCTTCTTAACTGTGTGCGCCAATCTATGCCGCCTTGGTTGGGCATACAAGCCAAGGTGGCTGCGGATTTATGCGTATAAATATGTGCGGCCATGCAGGCCGACATCCAAAACTGGCCGCAAAACTGACAATGCGCCTCAACCGGTACTCTCTTGATGCAGCGGCCCGAGCATATTAAAGGTCCTTCAGTTCATATTTTACAGGCGGAGAACCTGCATGCCCAGTCAACTGCTGTCCGGCAAACGTGGCCTTATCATGGGCCTGGCCAACGACAAATCCATCGCATGGGGGATCGCCAAGGCCTGCGCCGATGCCGGTGCCGAACTTGCCTTTTCTTACCAGGGTGAAGCCCTGAAAAAGCGCGTTGGCCCGCTCGCCGAACAGCTGAACAGCACCATCGTTCTGCCCTGCGATGTATCCGACGAAACCTCGATCGACGCCCTGTTTGAGAGCCTCGAAAAAGAATGGGGCAAGCTGGACTTTGTCGTGCACGCCATTGGTTTTTCTGACAAAAACGAACTACGCGGCCGCTACGTCGATACCAGCCGTGACAATTTCCAGATGACCATGGATATCTCGGTCTACTCCTTTACGGCTGTTGCCCGCCGCGCCGAGAAACTGATGTCCGAGGGCGGCTCGATGCTCACCCTGACATATTACGGTGCCGAGCAGGTTATGCCTCACTACAATGTGATGGGCGTTGCCAAGGCCGCGCTCGAAGCATCGGTCAAATATCTGGCCGAAGATCTGGGTAAAGACGGTATTCGCGTAAATGCGATTTCCGCCGGTCCGATCAAAACGCTGGCCGCCAGCGGAATTGGAGACTTCCGCTACATTATGAAATGGAACGAATATAATTCGCCGCTGCGGCGAAATGTTACAACCGAGGACGTCGGTAAATCCGCCTTGTATCTTTTGTCGGACCTCGGATCGGGCGTGACCGGGGAAAACCTGCACGTGGATGCTGGTTACCACGTTGTCGGCATGAAAGCCGTGGACGCACCCGACATCACCAAATAGGGCCACTGCCCCGCCCGGTGCCGCCGTTTTTATTATGAACCGAGCGCCGGGCGATATATCAACGACACATTCGTCAGAACAAAACTGGTTTCGTGCCCGCCTTGCCGCCCGGCACATGATACCGCCTCAGACGCTACAAACGCCGGAGCAAACCGCAAGATGACCGACCGCCTGCCACACGAAAAAGGGTTTCACATCAGCTGGGATCAGATCCACCGGGACAGCCGCGCGCTGGCCTGGCGGCTGGACGGTCAGGGACCTGACGGTGGCGCATGGCGTGCCGTGGTCGCGATCACCCGTGGCGGCATGGCCCCCGCGATGATCGCCAGCCGGGAGCTGGACATCCGCACCGTGGACACGATTTCGGTAAAATCCTATCACCATCAGGATCAGGGCGAGGCAGAGGTTCTGAAGGCCCCGGACGCCGAACTGATGCGCGATGGCGAAGGTATCCTGATCATCGATGATCTGGTGGATAGCGGCAAAACCCTTGAACTTGTGCGCCAGATGTATCCCAAGGCGCATTTTGCCACGGTTTATGCAAAGCCCAAGGGCCGCCCGATGGTGGACACCTTTATCACCGAGGTCAGCCAGGACACCTGGATTTTCTTCCCCTGGGATATGGCGCTGCAATACGTCGAGCCCTATCGCGGCAAGGACTGACGCCGCCACGCCCCGTGCGCGGGACGGACCGCAGCCAATTTTCAAAACACCATAAATGCGCGCCCCCGTTGGAGGCGCGCTTTTTCTTGAGCCTGCCGCGAGGGCGTGCCACAGATAAGGCCCGAATACGCCTGCCCAGGCAGGGCCTTGCGACAACAGGATAGACTGCATGCATATCTCCCGCACCGAAGCGACCTTTTGTTCTCCGATCGTCGAGTCCCGGCGCTGGACCGAAGGGGTTACTTTTCCGCCGTCGCGCCCCCTGATCAACGTCAGTCAGGCCGCCCCGGCAGATCCGCCGCCCACGGGCTTGCGGCAGGCCATCGCCGATGCGGCCCTGAATGAAACCGACGCGCATCTATATGGCGCCGTTTTGGGCCGCAGCGAGCTGCGTGCAGCACTGGCGGCACAGATCTCGGAGCATTATAACGGCACCGTTGGCGCAGCGCAGGTCGGTATTACCTCTGGCTGCAATCAGGCCTTTGCCGCTGCCATCGCCGCCCTTTGCGGCGAAGGGGACGAGGTGATCATCCCGGTGCCTTGGTATTTCAATCACAAAATGTGCCTCGATATGGCAGGTGTCACAGCGGTTCCGCTGCCGGTAGGTGCTGATATGATGCCGGATCCGCAGGCCGCGGCCCAGTTGATCACACCCAAGACGCGGGCCATCACGCTTGTCACCCCCAACAATCCCACTGGCGCCGAATACCCCTCGGGCCTCGTGCAGGCCTTCTTTGATCTGGCCCGCAAACATGGGCTGGCACTGATTCTGGATGAAACCTACCGCGACTTTGACAGCCGCGAAGGGGCGCCGCACGACCTGTTCCAGACGCCGAACTGGGACGAGACGCTGATCCATCTGTACTCCTTCTCCAAGGCCTATCGGCTGACCGGTCACCGGGTTGGAGCGATCGCGAGTTCTGAAGAGAAATTGTTCGAAATGGAGAAGTTTCTCGATACGATAACGATCTGCCCTGCACAGCTTGGACAGATCGGAGCGCTTTGGGGACTTGAAAACCTCCAGTCCTGGCTCGCGGGGGAACGGTTGGAGATTTTGGACCGCAAGGCGGCGATCGAAGAGGAATTCCCCCGCCTTGCCGAGAAGGGATGGAATCTGTTGGGCTGCGGTGCCTATTTCGCCTATGTGGAACACCCCTTCGAGGAAGCCTCGTCCGAGCTGGCCAAAAAGCTGGTGCAGGACGCGTCGGTCCTGATGCTGCCGGGCACGATGTTCATGCCCGAAGGCGATCCGGCAGGCAGCAAGCAATTCCGCATCGCCTTTGCCAATGTCGACCGGGCCGGGATCGTCTCCCTGTTCGACCGGCTTTGCGCGTTTCACCCCTAACGCTACGCTGCGACACCCGAAACCAACAAGCCCGGCACAAGATCTTGCTCCTGTACGGGCGGCAGCGTATGCAGAACACGATTATGACACAGGCACCCTGCCCGCAGCGCCCATCCGGCGCAAAGGGAGCGGGCAACAGGTACGAATGAGGGCACAATGGCCGCAGGCATGAAAAATCTTTCCAGAACCTTTGTTTGGATCCTGATGGGGATGCTGATCGTCGGCCTTGCCGGTTTTGGTGCGGTCAATTTCACCGGCTCGATGAGCGCGGTTGCTTTGGTGGGCGACGAAGAAGTCACCGTCGACGCCTATGTGCGCGAGTTGCAGCGCGAACAACGCGCCATGCAGGCCCAGACCGGTCAGGCAATGCCGATGTCGCAGCTGACCGCAATGGGTTTGGATCAGGTTGTGCTCGGGCGGCTGATCGCCCTCGCCGCCATTGACAATGAGGTCAGCAAGCTGGGCATCTCCATCGGGGATGAAAACCTGCTGTCCGAACTGACCAAGGTCTCCTCGTTCCAGGACTCCAGCGGCCAGTTCGACCGCGAGACCTACCGCTTTACCCTCGACAACGCCGGTTTCACCGAAGCCGAGTTCGAAGACGATCTTCGCCGCGAGGCCTCACGCACGCTGGTCCAGGGCGCCATCATGTCCGGCACCAAGATGCCCGAAGTGATGAGTGACACGCTGGTGTCCTATATCGGCGAGCGCCGCAGCTTTTCCTACGTGCAACTGTCATCCGACGATGTGCTCCTGACGCAGGAGATGCCCGATGACACTGCGCTGCGTGCCTTCTATGACGACAATATCGCGGATTTCACCCTGCCGGAAACCAAATCCCTGACCTACGCGCATCTCAGCCCCGACATGCTGCTTGACACCGTTGAGGTCGATCAGGAGGCGCTGCGTGGCCTCTATGAAGATCGCGCCGATCAATACCTGATCCCGGAACGCCGTCTGGTGGAACGCCTTGTCTTTGCGGACAATGACAGCGCCGCAAGCGCCAAGGCGCAGCTTGACGTGAGCGGCACGACTTTTGAGGTCCTGGTGCAGGATCGCGGTCTGGCCCTGTCGGACGTGGATATGGGCGATGTGACCGAAGCTGACCTCTCGGATGCAGGCGCTGAAGTATTTGCTGCAGAGGTCGGCGATGTTGTTGGCCCGCTGCCATCGGATCTTGGCCCAGCACTCTACCGGGTGAACGGCCGCCTCGAAGCCCGCGAAACCAGCTTTGAAGAGGCCGAAGCCGAGCTGCGCGCCGAATTGGCCGCAGACCGCGCCCGCCGAGTGATTGAGCAGCAAGCCGAATCCATCGAGGACATGCTCGCTGGTGGCGTCACGCTGGAAGAACTGCCGGATCAGACAGACATGCAGATTGGCACCCTCGGCTGGACCGGGCTCAACGCCGAAGGCATCGCCGCATATGACGGATTCCGCGAGGCCGCAGAGGCCGTGACGGTTGATGATTTCCCCTCGGTCGCCTTCCTTGAGGATGGTAGCCTCTTTGCCCTGCGGCTCGACGAAGTCCTGCCCCCGCGCCCCGAGCCCTTCGAAGACGCTCGGGACAAGGTACTTGCCGCCTGGAACGAAAACCGGACAGCAGAGGCCGTAAACAACCTGGCACAGGATCTGCTGAAACAGACCGAGGCAGACGGAGCCTTCCCCGAAGGCTACGACGTGCAGACCGAGACGGCGCAAACCCGCACCGCCTATATCGACACCACCCCGGTCGAGATGATGATCGAGGTCTTCGAAATGAACCCGGGCGAGCTGCGCACCGTGTCCGGTGAAGGCTCCACCGTGGTGCTGCGCCTGGACGAGGTTCTGCCTGCCGAGGACACCAGCGAGGAAATGCAGATGCTGGCCAACGCGATGCAGACCCAGCTGGATCAGGCATTGTCGCAGGCGCTGTTCGAAGCCTTCGCGCAGGACGCACAGCTGCGCGCCGCACCGCGTGTTGACCAGCAGGCCCTGAACGCGGTTCAGGCCAATTTCCAATAAGCGCGCATAGATCAATCAAGGCACCTGACGATGGCTCTGACCCCGGATTTCGACACTTTCGCCGCCGCCTATGAGGCGGGAGAGAACCAGCTGGTCTATACCCGGCTGGCGGCTGACCTCGACACGCCCGTGTCGCTGATGCTCAAGCTGACGGGCGCCCAGAAGGACGCCTTCATGCTGGAATCGGTGACCGGTGGCGAGGTGCGCGGCCGTTACTCGATCATCGGCATGAAACCCGATCTGGTCTGGCGCTGCCGCGGCACGACATCCGAAATCAACCGCTCGGCCCGCTTTGATCCCGAGGGTTTCGAAGCGCAGCCGGGTGCGCCGCTGGACAACCTGCGCGCGCTTCTCGCCGAAAGCCGCATCGACCTGCCCGACGACCTGCCGCAGGCCGCAGCCGGGCTGTTCGGCTATCTTGGCTATGACATGGTCCGGCTGATCGAACATCTCCCGGACGTCAATCCCGACCCCCTTGGCCTGCCCGACGCGGTCATGATGCGCCCTTCGGTGGTCGCGGTTCTGGATGGCGTCAAAGGCGAGGTGACCGTGGTCTCCCCGGCCTGGACCGGAGATGGGAAATCGGCCAAGGCCGCCTATGCGCAGGCCGCCGAACGGGTGATGGACGCGGTGCGCGATCTGGAGCGCGCCATGCCCGCCGAAACCCGCGATCTTGGCGATGCGCACGAGGTGGCCCCGCCGGTCAGCAACTTCAGCAAATCCGGCTATATGGAAGCGGTGGAAAAGGCCAAGGAATACATCCGGGCGGGCGACATTTTTCAGGTGGTTCCGGCGCAGCGCTGGAAGCAGGACTTCCCGCTGCCGCCGTTCTCGCTTTACCGCTCTTTGCGGCGCACCAACCCATCGCCCTTCATGTTCTATTTTAACTTCGGTGGCTTTCAGGTGATTGGCGCCAGCCCCGAAATTCTGGTCCGTGTCTTTGGCAAAGAGGTCACCATCCGCCCCATCGCAGGCACCCGCCCGCGCGGCGCAACACCGGAAGAGGACAAGGCGCTGGAGGCCGATCTTCTGGCCGACAAGAAAGAGCTGGCAGAACACCTAATGCTGCTGGATCTGGGCCGCAACGATACGGGCCGCGTGTCAAAGATCGGCACTGTGCGCCCGACGGAAAAGTTCATCATCGAACGCTACAGCCACGTGATGCATATCGTATCGAACGTGGTGGGTGAGCTGGACGAGGACAAGGACGCTCTGGATGCGTTTTTTGCGGGCATGCCTGCGGGCACGGTGTCCGGCGCGCCAAAGGTCCGCGCGATGGAAATCATCGACGAGTTGGAGCCAGAAAAACGAGGCGTATACGGCGGCGGTGTCGGCTATTTCTCGGCCGGGGGCGACATGGATATGTGTATCGCCCTGCGCACGGCCATCGTGCAAGATCAGACGCTCTATATTCAGGCCGGTGGCGGTGTGGTCTATGACAGCGACCCCGAGGCCGAGTATCAGGAAACCGTGCATAAATCGAACGCGATCCGCCGCGCTGCTGCGGATGCCGCGCGTTTTACCGGCAGCCGCAACAGCTGATAACATCAAAGCGCTCCGGGGCGCGGGCAAGCATAAGCGACCCCGTGCCCCCGGGCTCTGCCCCGTGCGTGTCTATTACGGGTTATTCTGCCGTTACAGCCAGATTGGCGCGCAGACTGGCCGAAACCGGCGCCAGCGCCACCCGGCTGGCCCGGTCCTGCAGCCCCCACAGCAACAGTGCTGAAATCGTATCTGGCTGCAACCGCCCCAGCATGATCACTGCGCCTTCCTGACCGGCCCGGAAGGCCGCCTGATCCAAAAAGCGGCGAATGGCACGCGGGTTCTGACCGGCGCCATCGAAATCCCGGAACACCACGCCGGACGGCACGCCGTCGCGCAGCGCCAGTTTCTGCACGGTATTAAGGCCGCTGTTCTGCAGCACCAGCCCGTATCCCCCGGTCCGCGCCACGTCAGACACCTGATCCGCCAGCGGCCTGTTGCCCTGCACGCCAGTCTCGACGCCTTCCAGAATTCCCAGCGCCTGCGGCACCCGGTCCAGCCAGACCTCCATCGCAGTCTCCGCGTCCTGCGGCATGGCTTCGCGCGGCAGATCCGACAGGATCAGCACCTCAAAGCCCGCCGCCCGGCGCGCGGCCATTTTCTCAGTTGCCCTAGGATCTTCGGGATCGATAGCGAAGCTCAGCGGATAGGGGAAATCGACCAGCGCCTCAGCGCCAACGGATGTTTCATCATCGATGAGGACAATCGACATCAAGGGCCGCCCGTCGCTGCCAGCGAAGGGTTCGGAATAGGCATCAAACGGCTGCTGCGTGGTATCGACGCCCGCCGCAGCGGTCTCTTCGCTGTCGCGTTCGGTTAGCGGCACCACGCGGGTTCCGATCTGCGGCGATTGCGACGCGCGGCTTCCGTCTGCGGTTGGCAGCGAGGCGATCCGACCATTTTCCGGCGCATCCTCCGTCTCGGCCTCCTCGGCGGGCGGCATGTCTTCTTCCGGCTCCGCCTCGACGACCTCAGGCTGCTCAGGCGCGGGTTCGGGGGTGGAGAAGGCAATTACCGGAGGCGCGGTCGGATCCGGGGCGCTGCCCAATTGCGGCACCGGCACCGCAGCGGCTTGCTCCAGCTGAACCGTCTCGGGCGCGCCCTGCGGCGCCGTCATTTCAGGCGCGGTGCCAGGCGCCGGGCTGTCGGTCGGGCTCTGCCCCACCTCTGCCGTGGTGTCCGGCGCCTCGGGTGTCGGCGCCGGGGTCACGGACACCTCGACACCGTCGTCGCTCTCTGCTGTTTCGGGCAACATTGCAGGCTCAGCGCCGCCAGCCGCTGTTTCCGCCTCGGACGGGGCCTCTGGCACATCCGGCAGATCGGCATCGCCAGAGCCGCGCACATCGCCCGCGGGTCCGACTTCGGGACGGGCAGCCGGTTCGGTATCCAGAGAGGTCAGGTCATTGAGGTCATCCGCAGGCACCGTTTCAGGTGCTACCGGCGCGGCCTCGACCAGATCGGCATCGGGTTGCGGCGTCTCTATGGGCGCCAGCGCGCCCGATTGAGGCAAAGTGGCCTTTTCCGGTCCCGTGGCGCTGACGTCGACCTGCCGCGGCAGCGGGGTCGACAACGACCACATGGCAGCGCCGCACACCGCCACCAAAGCTCCGATACTCACGCCTCCCAGAAAGCCACGCATGCCCGCTCGCCCTTTATCCTTGTGTCCGGCCTGGCCATAAGGACCAGCGGGGCGGCACCCTGTCGCCACTGCTCCGCCGAGCCTTCAAAAACGCGCCGCGCTCTTGACGCTGCCTTGCAAGCCTGAACATGTATGTCGCAACAACTATACTGCGGCGCAAGCCCTGCCCGCCACCCATAAAAGAGCCTGCCAAGATGTTGCTGCTGATCGACAACTACGATTCCTTTACCTACAACCTTGTGCATTATCTGGGCGAGTTGGGCGCCACGATGGAAGTGCGCCGCAACGACGCGCTGGATGTCGAGGCCGCACTCGCCCTGCGCCCCGCCGGGATCCTGCTGAGCCCCGGCCCCTGCGATCCGGATCAGGCCGGGATCTGCCTGCCGCTGACCCTTGCTGCGGCAGAGGCCGGTATTCCGCTGTTGGGCGTCTGCCTTGGCCACCAGACCATCGGACAGGCCTTTGGCGGCAAGGTCGTGCGCTGCCACGAAATCGTGCATGGCAAGATGGGCGCAGTGCATCATCAGGGCAAAGGCGTCTTTGCCGGGGTGCCTTCTCCGTTCCAGGCGACGCGCTATCATTCGTTGGTGGTGGATCGCGACAGCCTGCCCGACTGCCTTGAGATCACAGCAGAGCTCGAAGACGGCACCATCATGGGGCTGCAACATCGGGAACTGCCGATCCACGGGGTGCAATTCCACCCGGAATCGATTGCCTCCGAGCACGGCCATACCCTGCTGAAGAACTTCCTGAATGAAATGAAGGTGCCCGCATGAGCGACCAGATGAAGCCGCTGATCGACGCCGCAGCCGACCGCCCGCTGACCCGGGCCGAGGCGGAGCAGGCATTCAAGCTGCTGTTCGAAGGCGAAGCGACCCCCAGCCAGATGGGCGGGCTGCTGATGGCCCTGCGTACCCGCGGCGAAACCGTCGATGAATATGCGGCTGCCGCCGCCGTGATGCGGTCAAAATGCAATCCGGTGAAGGCGCCCGAGGGCGCTATCGACATCGTCGGCACTGGCGGGGACGGCAAGGGCACGCTCAATATCTCGACCGCGACCGCATTCGTGGTCGCTGGTGCAGGCACGGTTGTCGCCAAACACGGCAACCGCAACCTCAGCTCAAAATCCGGAGCGGCAGATGCGCTGGGGCAGATGGGCATTCAGGTTATGGTCGGCGCAGAAGTGGTCGAAAAATCACTGAAAGAGGCCGGAATTGGCTTCATGATGGCCCCCATGCACCACCCTGCGATCGCCCATGTCATGCCCACCCGGCAGGAGCTTGGCACCCGGACGATCTTCAACATCCTCGGCCCGCTCACCAACCCTGCGGGCGTCAAACGCCAGCTGACCGGGGCTTTCTCCCGCGATCTGATCCGTCCCATGGCGGAAACACTTGGGCAGCTTGGCTCTGAACGGGCCTGGCTGGTGCATGGCTCGGATGGCACCGATGAGCTGACCATAACCGGCGTTAGCTGGGTCTCCGCGCTGGAAGAAGACGGCAGCATCCGCGATGTGGAACTGCACCCCGAGGACGCGGGCCTGCCGGTCCATCCGTTCGAGGATATCATCGGGGGCACGCCGGAAGAGAACGCGATTGCCTTCCGGGCGCTGCTGGACGGGCAGCCTTCGGCCTATCGCGATGCCGTCCTGCTCAACAGCGCCGCCGCGCTGGTGGTCGCCGGAGACGCCGAAGACCTGCGCGAAGGCGTCGCCAAGGCGGCCCACAGCATTGACAGCGGCGCCGCACGGGACAAAATCGCAACCGTCGCGCGGATCACATCCGGGGGCAACTGATGCCCTTGCCTGGTGGTCTTGGCGCCTGGTCCGACCTGCCGTTTTTTCAGCGTGACTGGCCCACAATAGAGGCTGCGCTGGCGGCAGAGACGCAGCCGGTTCTGCCCCCTGCGGCGCAGCGTTTTGCTGCGCTGGAGCTGACCCAGCCTGCAGACACCCGTGTCGTTATATTGGGACAAGATCCCTATCCAACCCCCGGCCATGCCCATGGGCTGGCCTTTTCAGTGGAACCGGACGTTGCGCCCCTGCCCCGATCACTTGGCAATATTTTCAAGGAGTTGCAGAGCGATATTGGTGCAGTGCCCACCACGGGCGACCTGCGCAGCTGGGCGCGGCAAGGGGTGCTGCTTCTCAATACCGCGCTCAGCGTACCGGCGGGGGACGCGAACGGGCACAAGGATCTGGGATGGCTATCCCTGATCGAAGAGGTGCTGCAGCGCACATCGCAGCGCCCCACGGCCTATGTGTTTTGGGGAAAACAGGCACAAAGGCTTGAAAAACACCTGAATCCGGGCGATCACCTGATCCTGAAGACCCCGCATCCCTCGCCGCTTTCGGCGCGGCGCGGCTTTTTCGGGTCCCGGCCGTTTTCGGCAATAAACACATGGCTGCGCGCGCGCGGCGAAGCGCCCATCGACTGGGCCAGCTGACTGGAGGCAACGCGATGACAGAAAACGTGCTCGACAAGATCAAGGCCTACAAGCTGGAGGAAGTCGCCGCCGACAAGGCCGCCGTTCCGCTAACCGAGGTTGAGGCCATGGCTCGCAACGCGTCTCCGGTGCGCGGGTTTGCAAATGCGCTGCTCGGGGCCAGCCGCGAAGGCTACGGCCTGATCGCGGAAATCAAGAAAGCCAGCCCCTCCAAAGGATTGATCCGCGAGGATTTCGACCCCGTAGCGCTGGCAGAGGCTTATGAACAGGGTGGCGCCACCTGCCTGTCCGTGCTGACCGATACGCCCAGCTTTCAGGGCGCCAAATCCTTTTTGACCGAGGCACGTGATGCCTGCAGCCTGCCCGCGCTGCGCAAGGATTTCATGTATGATACCTATCAGGTGGCCGAGGCGCGTGCACTGGGCGCCGATTGTATCCTCATCATTCTCGCCTCTGTCAGTGACACGCAAGCAGCCGAGCTGGAAGACTGCGCCACCGAATGGGGCATGGATGTTCTTCTGGAGGTGCATGATGCCGAGGAACTGGAACGCGCCTGCGCGCTGAAGTCGCCCCTGATGGGAATAAACAACCGAAATCTCAAGACCTTCGAGACCACTCTGGACACCACGCGGGAACTGTCGCGCATGGTTCCGGCAGATCGCACCATCGTCTGCGAAAGCGGCTTGTTCACGCCGCAGGATCTGTCGGACATGGCCCGCTATGGCGCCCGCAGCTTCCTGATCGGGGAATCCCTGATGCGTCAGGAGGACGTGGCCTCCGCAACCCGCCACCTGCTCGCCAATCCCCTGACACCGGGAGCGATGTGATGCCGCTGACGCATTTTGACGGCAAGGGCGACGCCCATATGGTCGATGTCTCGGACAAGGCAGTGACCGCGCGTATCGCCACCGCCGAAGGCCACATCACCATGGCCCGGGAAACCTTTGATATTATTTCCGAAGGCCGCGCAAAAAAGGGCGATGTGCTGAGCGTGGCCCGGCTGGCCGGGATCATGGGCGCCAAGAAAACGCCAGAGCTGATCCCGCTCTGCCATCCGCTGCCGGTGACCAAGGTCGCGGTTGAGCTGACCCTGGACCCCGATCTTCCGGGCGTGCGCATCGAAGGCACCGTCAAGACCACCGGCCAGACCGGGGTCGAGATGGAAGCCCTGACCGCGGTGTCGACTGCGGCGCTCACCGTCTATGACATGGCCAAGGCCGTGGACAAGGCGATGGAAATCGGTGGCATCCGCGTTACGCTAAAAGATGGCGGAAAATCAGGACGGTACGAGGCTTAAATGATCTCAGTCAGCGAGGCACGCGCGCATCTTCTGGAGCTGGTTTCCCCGCTTGGAACCGAACTGGTCCCTCTCGCTGAGGCTGCGGGCCGGGTTCTGGCCGACGACGTCGCCGCCCGCCGGGATCAACCGCCCTTTGCCGCATCGGCGATGGACGGGTACACGGTAAAATCTGCCGAGGTCGAACTTCACGCCATGTTCAAGGTGATCGGCGAAGCCGCCGCCGGCCACGGATTTGACGGCACCGTCGGCGCGGGTCAAGCGGTGCGTATCTTCACCGGCGCACCGATCCCCGACGGAGCCGATTTCGTCGTCATTCAGGAAGACGTCACCGCAAAAGGTACCCTGATCACCATCACCGACGCACCCGGCGACAATCCCAACGTTCGCCCGCGCGGTGGTGATTTCAAAAACGGCCAGACCATCTCGGCGCCGCGGCTGCTAACACCATCTGACATCGCCCTCCTCGCTGCGATGAATATTGCCGAGGTCCCCGTTGCCCGCAAACCCGACATCGCCCTGATCTCCACCGGGGATGAATTGGTCATGCCCGGCAGCACTCCTGGACCGGATCAAATCATCGCCTCCAACACATTTGGATTGAAGGCAATGCTGGAGGGTCTGGGCGCACAGGTCCGGATCCTGCCCATCGCGCGGGACACCCACAGCTCTCTGCGCACCGCCTTTTCGCTGGCCGAGGGCGCTGATCTGATCGTCACCATTGGTGGCGCCTCGGTTGGCGATCATGATCTGGTTGGCGAGGTTGCCGCCGACCTTGGCATGGAGCGGAGTTTCTACAAGGTGGCGATGCGCCCCGGCAAACCGCTGATGGCTGGCCGCCTTGGCACCTCTGCCATGGCCGGACTGCCAGGTAATCCAGTGTCGGCCATGGTCTGCGGCCATATCTTCCTGGCACCAATGGTGCGGGCTATGCTGGGGCTGCCGCCCTTACAAGAGGTTATTCTCTCCGCGCCGCTGGCAGCACCGCTGGGACAGAACGGTCCGAGAGAGCATTACATGCGCGCCACCCTGACGGAGGACGGGCAGATCCGCGCGTTCGAGCGGCAGGACAGTGCGCTGCTGACGGTACTGGCAGAGGCCGACGCCCTGTTGATCCGCCCGCCGCATGATCCGCCCCGGGAGATCGGCGAAACAATGTCCTATCTGCGCTTGATCTGATGTTTCCGGCGCCGGGACGGCTGCCGTATCCCAACCGTCTCTCAGGTTGACCGCTCTTGCGGTATGCCCGCGCGCCACACGCCCCTTGCCCCCTGTGATACCCCGGCCGTTCGGTGCGTCGCCACAACGCCACCGGGAAATTCGCATGGGGTCCGTTGACACAAAACGAGAACATGACTAGAACAAAGGGAAACATGGCAAAGCGTCATAGGGCGCAGAGGGGCGGACATGCTGACCAAGAAGCAATTGGATTTGTTGGAATTCATTCACACGCGTCTGCAAAAGGACGGTGTCCCGCCCAGCTTTGACGAAATGAAGATCGCACTGGATTTGCGGTCGAAATCCGGCATCCACCGCCTGATCACTGCTTTGGAAGAACGCGGTTTCATCCGCCGCCTGGCCCACCGCGCCCGCGCCATCGAAATCCTGCGTCTCCCTGACAGTATCAGCGGCGGATCCACCGAGACGGGCACGGATCGCTCCGCCAGTGCAGATGCGGGACCGGCTGCGGCCAACACCGACCGAGCGATTGGCTCCGCAATGGACTTGCCCGTCATGGGGCGCATCGCTGCAGGTGTGCCGATCGAGGCAATCAGCCAGATGGCCAGCAAGGTGACTGTGCCCAGTTCGATGCTAACCTCATCCGGTAGCCACTACGCCCTTGAGGTGCGCGGCGACTCGATGATCGACGCCGGGATCAACAACGGCGATATCGTGGTGATCCGCGAAACCGACACGGCGGACGATGGCGACATCGTGGTCGCCTTGGTTCAGGGGCATGAAGCCACGCTGAAAAAGATCTATCGCCGCAACGGCGCGATTGAACTGGAGGCCGCCAACCCGGCTTATGAAACCCGCGCCTACCCCTCCGATCAGGTTGAGGTACAGGGGCGGCTGGTTGGCTTGATCCGCAGCTACTGACAGCCCGCACCGCTGTTTGGTGGGCGGAGTGTCGGCCAGTTGTTGTATACGGCGGACACCGGCCCGGTTCGGATGAGCCGTACCAATCGCGGTCAATGGCCCTAGCGGGTCCAGATGCGCTGCCCTGACAGGTCCCTCGCCGTGGTCAATTTGCCTTGCTGATCGATCACAATACTGCCCATGCGCCGCAATTGCTGTAGCCCCAAAATGATGCAGCCGCCCTCCGGCTTCAGATCGACCGTCGACACCAGAATCTCCCTCTCAGCACATGAGGTCAAACGCTCCGCAGCCCTGCTGCCTACCGCATGCACCAGACTGTAGGGACCAACCCTGGCGCGGCGCAGGTTCCGATCATTGTCCTGAGGCCGCCAGCGCTTTGCGGCAACGGCCTGCTTGACGGGATCGCCGTCGTTTTCCAACCAGACCCGCGCGGCAAAGCCCTGCCCCTTGCTGCGGGACAAGGCCCGGCCCTCTGGCCCCATCACCCCGACCAAGCCGCCGTTCGATGAAATCAGCGCCAGCGGACGTGTGGCTTGCGACCAGAGCGCAAAGGCCAGTGCAACCGGCAACACCCCGAGAAGGCGCAAACGTCCCAGCCAGATCAACAGGAACAAACCACCGACTGACAGCAGTGGCAGCACCCAAGGCCCCGGCTGCATCACCGTGCCCTCTGCTCCCGGCAGGTCCGCAACCGCGCGGGCGACGGTCAGGATCCAGTCAATGCCGGCCCCCATCGCCGCCAGGCCGAGGCCCTGCAGACCCAGGGGCAGCAGGCAAAAGGACAGAACTGCGGCGGGCACGACGACAAGGCCCATCACCGGCACCGCCAACAGGTTGGCCAGCAGACCATAATGCGACAGGGTGTTGAAATGCGCCGCGCCAAAAGGCGCCGTGGCAAGCCCTGCAACCAGCGAGGACAGAACCAGCGCCGCAACCGGCCGCAGCCATCGCGGCCCAAGGGTGATCCCATCGTCCCGAACCCAGCCGAACACCCCCACCAACGCGGCCGTGGCAGCAAAGCTCATCTGGAATCCCGGGCTGAGCAGCGTTTCGGGGCGGCGCAACAGCACCAGAACCGCAGCGATGGCAACCGCGCGCAGGGAAATCGCCCGCCGGTCCAGCAGCACCGCGGCAAACATCACCGCCACCATGATAAAGGCCCGCTCGGTCGCGACATTCCCGCCGGACAGGGCAAGGTATCCGCTCGCCGCCAGCAAGGCCGCAGCCGCTGACAGCTTCTTAACGTTCAGCCGTAGGGCAATGGGCGGCACCAAACAGAAGGTGAACCGCAGAGCGGCAAAGACGAATCCGGCCACCAGCCCCATATGCAAGCCGGAAATGGCCAGCAAATGCGCCAGATTGCTGGCCCGCAAATCCCCAAGCGTGCCCTGACCGACGCCACTGCGGTCCCCGGTTGTGATGGCGGCTGCGATGGCGCCTGTCTCGCCGGGCAGCCGCTGGCGCAGGGCCAAAGACAGATCCCGCCGCAGCCCGGCCAAGGTCAGCCCCGGCGGGCCGGGATCAAGGGTCAGCACGGCAACCCGGGTATAGCCATTGGCGCCCAGTTGCAGAAACCAGGCGTGGCGTCGGAAATCAAAACCGCCCGGCTCTGCCGGACCTTGTGGCGGCATCAGATGCGCCGTGGTGGCCACCCTTGCGCCGGGCGGAGGCAAGCCGCTGTCCACCGGCACAGAAATTCGCACCCGTGCAGGCGTTCTGTCCGGCGACACCTGTTTCAGCCGTACCTGATCCAGCGTGAGCCGCAGCATATCGCGCGCCGACCGGTCGATATGGACGACGCGCCCTTCGACCGGACCGTAGTAGCGAAAGCCCAGCACCGAAGCGGCCACTGAATGAGACCGCCAACCCGCAGCCATAAACCCAACAACACAAAGAAGAACCGCACGGGCCAGCAGTCCGCTGGTGCTACCCCGCAAGGACAAACCGGCGCATAACCCACCAACACCCAGGGCGCAAAGGTAGGCCAGCGTCCCCGGCTCGACCGGGAGCGCAAAAAAGACCCCTATTCCAAGTCCCAGAAACACCGGCACCCAGGCCAGTAAATGTCCCCTTTGAACCTGTAGCAGCGGGTCCAGGATAGGCATCATACGCATGCTTGCTCCTGACCCTTCGGGTGGGTAGACAGGCAGAAACGCTACTCCTCTTATGGTTTCCAAAAGGTAAATCACCTCCATGTCCAAACCGGTCGTCACCCGTTTCGCCCCTTCGCCCACCGGCTTTCTGCATATCGGCGGCGCCCGCACCGCGCTGTTCAACTGGCTTTATGCGCGCGGACGCGGCGGTAAATTCCTGCTCAGAATCGAAGATACCGACCGGGAACGCTCCACCCCCGAAGCCACCGCAGCGATCCTGCAGGGGCTGGACTGGCTGGGTCTGGATCACGACGGAGAGGTGATCAGCCAGTTCGAGCGCGCCGACCGTCACGCCGAGGTCGCGCATCAGCTGCTGGCCGAAGGCAAGGCCTACAAATGCTTCGCCACCCAGGAAGAAATCGCCGCCTTCCGCGATGCGGCCCGGGCCGAGGGTAAATCAACGCTCTACCGCTCGCCCTGGCGCGATGCCGATGCCTCCACTCATCCGGATGCGCCTTACGTGGTGCGCATCAAGGCCCCGCAGGAGGGGACTTCGGTCATTCGCGATCAGGTGCAGGGCGATGTCTCCATCCGCAACGACCAGCTGGATGACATGATTCTGCTGCGGTCCGATGGCACGCCTGTTTATATGCTGGCCGTGGTCGTGGACGATTATGACATGGGCGTCACCCATGTAATCCGCGGCGACGACCATCTCAACAACGCCGCCCGTCAGATGATGATCTACGAGGCGATGGGCTGGGACATTCCGGTCTGGGCGCATATTCCGCTGATCCATGGCCCCGACGGCAAGAAACTGTCGAAACGCCACGGCGCCCTTGGCGCGCAGGAGTATCAGGCCATGGGATATCCCGCGGCTGGCATGCGCAACTATCTGGCCCGTCTCGGCTGGAGCCATGGCGACGATGAGTTCTTCACCGACGCGCAAGCACGCGAATGGTTCGATCTGGATGGAATCGGCAAAAGCCCGGCCCGGTTCGATACCAAAAAGCTGGAAAGCCTCTGCGGGCAGCATATCGCCGTTAGCGATGACGCTGCACTGCGGCAGGAGATCGGAGCCTATCTTGCCGCAGCCGGTGAGCCTGCCCTGACTGACGTTCAGTCAACTGATCTTGAACGGGCCATGTACTGCCTGAAAGATCGCGCCAAGACTTTCCCTGAACTTCTTGAGAAAGCGCATTTTATCCTGACGTCACGCCCCATCGAACCGGATGCAAAGGCGGCCAAGGCGCTGGCATCTGTATCCGATAGTATACTGAATGAATTGACGCCGCAGTTGCAAAGTGCTAGCTGGACGCGTGACGATCTGGAGGCGCTTCTCAACCAATTCGCGGAAGCACAGGATACCAAGTTCGGTAAGCTGGCCGGCCCGCTGAGAGCGGCCCTGGCAGGCCGGGCGGTAACGCCTTCGGTGTTCGATATGATGCTGATTTTGGGCCGTGAGGAAACATTGGCCCGTTTGACCGACGCTGCAGGCTGATCCCGCCTCTTAACCCTTGGGTAAGTCTGCTTCGATACGACCTCACCTGCGCAGTCCACGCGCAGGTGCTGCCTGCACGAAGCCCGGATTTCTCCGGGTTTTCGTGCCTGTAACAGGAAGGGACATCTATGACCGATACCAATAAGACAGCCCAGCTCAGCCTGAATGGCGAAACTTACGAGCTTCCCATCTTCTCTCCGACAGCCGGGCCCGATGTTCTCGACATCCGCAAACTCTACGCGCAGGCCGGTGTCTTCACTTACGATCCGGGCTTCACTTCGACCGCAAGCTGCGACAGCACCATCACCTTCATCGATGGTGGCAAGGGCGAGCTGCTGCACCGTGGCTACCCGATCGACCAACTTGCAGCCAATTCGCACCACCTCGAAGTCTGCTACCTGCTGCTTTACGGTGAGCTGCCGACCGCTGCTCAGCTGGAAGATTTCGAAGCGCGTGTGACCCGTCACACCATGGTGCACGAGCAGATGCACAACTTCTTCCGTGGTTTCCGCCGCGATGCACACCCGATGGCGACCCTGGTTGGTGTGGTTGGCGCGATGTCCGCCTTCTACCACGACTCCACCGATATCGCCGATCCGTGGCAGCGCGAGGTCGCCTCGATCCGCCTGATCGCAAAACTGCCGACCATCGCCGCGATGGCCTATAAATATTCGATCGGTCAGCCCTTCGTCTATCCGCGCAACGATCTGGATTACGCCGCGAACTTCCTGCACATGTGTTTCTCGGTTCCGGCCGAAGAATATCACGTCGACCCGATCCTGGCCCGCGCCATGGACCGGATCTTTATCCTGCACGCGGACCACGAACAGAACGCTTCGACCTCGACCGTGCGTCTGGCGTCCTCTTCGGGTGCAAACCCGTTCGCTTGTATCGCGGCTGGTATCGCCTGCCTCTGGGGTCCGGCCCATGGCGGCGCCAACCAGGCTTGCCTCGAGATGCTGAAAGAAATCGGCACCGTCGACAAGATCCCCGAGTTCATCGCCCGCGCCAAGGACAAGAACGATCCGTTCCGCCTGATGGGCTTTGGTCACCGCGTGTACAAAAACACCGACCCGCGCGCCAAGGTTCTGAAACAGTCCGCGGATGAGGTTCTTGAACTGCTCGGCGTCGAGGACAACCCGCTGCTGCAGGTTGCCAAGGAGCTGGAACAGACCGCGCTCAACGACCCCTACTTCATCGAGAAGAAACTGTTCCCGAACGTCGACTTCTACTCGGGCATCATCCTGGAGGCGATGGGCTTCCCGACCTCGATGTTTACGCCGATCTTCGCGCTGTCGCGCACCGTCGGCTGGATCTCCCAGTGGAAAGAGATGATCGCAGACCCACAGAACAAAATCGGTCGTCCGCGTCAGCTGTACCTCGGCGAAACCGCCCGCGATTACGTGGATATCGAAAACCGCTGATCGGCATGACAGCCTTGATTGGACGCCTCGCACCTTCTGGGTGCGGGGCGTTTTTTGTTGGCTGGAGCGGCCCTCCAGCTGCGTCCAACTCCCCGGATTCCCCGAGTTCACTCCCAAGATTGTTCTAAATTTGTAGATAATTCTTCTCATCACGAACCATTATCCGCGCGCTCATCTGCAATAGCGGTGTTTACCTACTCTTTAGCTAGGCAGGTCGAATGGGATGGTTTATTAAATTTTTATTGTTATTTGGGGGAATTTTTATGTTTTGGATGGCCATGATCGGCGTCGGCCTGCTTGCGGGTTTTGTATTTCTCGAATCGGATGATGAGGTTGAGACCTCGGAAACAATTACCGAAGAGGAGCAACCGGATGATGCGTTTACCGGTGCCAGCGGTGACGACGAGATAACCGGAAACCGGCAGGACAACACGCTTTTGGGGCGTAATGGCGATGATGACCTCGCCGGTCAGCGCGGGTCCGACAGGGTCTTTGGCGACGGTGGCATGGACACCGTTTCCGGCGGCGGTGGCGACGACAGCGTATTTGGCGGCAACGGGGATGATTTTGTCACCGGTGACCGCGGTGATGACATGCTCCGCGGCGGGCGCGACCATGACATCCTTTTGGATAATCAAGGCTCTGACAGCTTGCATGGCGATCTCGGCCAGGATCTTATCATCGCAAGCGGGCAACTTCTCGAGGGGACTATCGACAACCTGGAACAAGATCGCTCTCTGGAGAATGGCGCCCGAGATCTTCTGGAGCAACTTGGCATCGACTTCTCCGAAGACACCGATTCCCGCGGCGACAGCGTCGATGGCGGCGAAGGGGACGACACCCTTGTGTTCGGAGTAGATGACACGGTCATCGGCGGCAGCGGCAAGGATCTGTTCGTCACGGCATCCTGGCTGGAAGGTGAACCTGCGGCAACCATCACAGATTTTTCACGGGGCGAAGATCAGCTTATCTACGGCTATGATCCCTTGGATGGACCTGCGCCCGCGTTGACGGTGGACCACCTTCCCAACGAGACCGAAGGCAGCGATGCAATCGTCTATGCGGATGGGGTGGAGGTTATTCGGGTGCTGGATCAGGATGGTACGTTTGATCCCGCGCAGGACATTCGCGTGATCCCCTATGGAGCTCGGGCGACTACCTGATCGACAGCGGGTCCTGCAATTCTGAACTGTGGGACCCCTTCCAGATAAGGACGGAACCAATCCCGCCGATCGCCACCAATCAAGAATTGTCACCCTTAAAGAAACAATACCAACCGTTTGTTTTTCATTAAAAATTGACACACCCCCCCCTCAAGATTATCTTTCCGCAAGTTGTATTTAGAACTTTCAGGATATTCCTATGATTGCTCTTTTCGCGCTTGTTTCTCTTGGCCTTTTTGCAGGGCTTATTCTTGATGCAACCGACGATGATCAAGATCCCACCGCTGAAGGGGAAGACCTTTCCGGAACCGAGGAAGGCGATGTTCTGACCGGTACCGATTTAGATGATACCATCCATGGCGGGGATGGATCGGATGCCATTACTGGCGGTGGGGGCGATGACTGGCTACGCGGCGGCTCCGATCAGGATGTGCTTATCGGCGAAGAAGGTAACGATAGCATCACCGGAAGCCTCGGCGCCGATTGGCTGCAGGGAGACCAGGGGCAAGACACATTGAACGGCGGGTTCGGTGGCGACGGGCTTTATGGCGGCGAAGGGTCCGACATCATGCTCGGCGGGGCTGGCGACGACGTTCTTTCCGGTGTCGTCATGTATGAGATCGCGGAAGATCAGGCAGCAGATGCCTTGGAGGATATTCAGGACGGATTTGGCGTCAGAATGACCCCATACTTCAGCTCCGTCTCAGACGATGGCGACAGCGACACTCTTCTGGGCGGTGACGGCCATGACACCTTGATTGCCGGCGACGGAGATATTCTGACGGGCGGTGGCGGCAGCAACGACTTCATTACAGGTGCCTGGGCGCAAGGTAACGACCTTGCAGTCATTACCGACTTCGACTTGGATGAAGACGCGGTTCTCTACTACTATCCTGAAAGCGAAGAGGCCCCCGACCTCACCGTCACATCCGAAGAGAACGGGTCCGGTGGTCAGGACAGCACCCTATATGCCGATGGGGTCTCCATCATGCGGATCAACGACACGGACGGATTGTTCAGCGTCGATGTCCATGTCCGCCTACGCGCAACCGCCGCAGAAATCTAAAAGAAAGTCGGCCCCGCGTCAGAATAACCGACCGGGCCGGTCCCCTACTAACGCCCTTCGAACTTGGCTGGGCGTTTTTCCATGAAGGCAGTTACTCCTTCCAGGAAATCGCGGGTCTTGCCGCATTCGCCCTGTAACTGCGCCTCAATCGACAGCTGTTCGGGCAGGCTTTTGTCATAGCTGCCGCGCATCGCGGTCTTGATGGCGCCAAAGGCCTTGGTCGGACCTTCGGCCAGATAGGCCGCGCGCGCCCGCCAATGGGCGTCGAACTCGGCGTCCGGTACCGCTTCCCAGATCATGCCCCAGTCGCTGGCTTGCTTGGCCGTGATCTTGTCCGCAAACAGGGCCGCGCCCATCGCCTTGGCCAGCCCCATCTGGCGCGGCAGGAACCAGGTCCCACCAGCATCGGGCATCAGGCCGATCCGGGCAAAGGCCTGCAGGAAATAGGCGCTCTCGGTCGCGATTACCACATCGGCTGCCAGCGCCAGATTGGCCCCTGCCCCGGCCACTGGACCGTTGACCGCCGCCATGGTCGGCACCGGGCAATCATAAAGCGCCTCAAGCATCGGCGTGTATTCGTCGCGCAGCGTCCGCTCCAGATCCAGGTCGCCAGAGCCAGAGGCATCGCTCAGATCCTGCCCCGAGCAAAAGGCGCTGCCAGCGCCGGTGAGCACCACAGCGCGTGCCTCGCCCGCGGCCTGTTTCAGGGCATGGGTCAGTTCGGCCCGCATCTGACCAGTCAGCGCGTTCATCTTCGACGGGCGGTTCAGCGTCAGGATCGCCAATCCGTTCTCAAGCGAATATTGGATTTCTTTATAGTCCATCAGAGGGCCTCGTCTGTCTTCTCTCGGATCCCCGCGGGCCAGTGGCGCCGCAGAGCGGATGTGATTTCAGCCATGGTGGCGTAAAGCATTGCGGTCGAAAAGCCGGACCCGGCGTCACTCGTCCATAATTTTCCGCAGCCGGTCTTCTTCCTCGGGGCTCAGTCCGGCCTCTGCTGTGCCGGGCGCCTTGGCCCGCCCACGCAGATACCCGGCGCCAAGACCAAGGGCCAGCAACAGCATCAGCGGACCCGCCGCCCAAAGCAGCCAGTTCGCTCCCGTGGTGGTGGGCCGCAGCAGCACGTATTCGCCATACCGGTCGACCACGAAATCGATCACCTCGGTATCGCTGTCCCCGGCCACCAGGCGCTCGCGCACCAGAAGCCGCAGATCCCGCGCCAGATCGGCGTTGGATTCATCGATATTCTCGTTGCGGCAGACCAGGCAGCGCAGGTCCTTGGACAATTCGCGCGCGCGCCCCTCCAAAACCGGATCGGATAGGACCTCATCCGGCTGGACGGCCAGTACAGGCGTCGCAGGCAGCGCGACCACCCCCATGAGGGTGATCACCAGAACCTTGGTAAACCGATTGAGCATAGCCGCGCCCCTCATTCTGCGGGCACCTTGGCCGCGCCAGCGCCCTTGCGGGCCCCGGCTGCCACGCGGAATCGTCGGTCGCTGAGGCTCAGCAAACCGCCAAGCGCCATCAACAGACAGCCACCCCAGATCCAGTTGGCCAGCGGTTTGATATAGGTCCGCACGGTCCAGCCGCCATCTGCCTGCTGATCCCCGATCACCACGTAAAGGTCACGCAACAGCCGGTAGTCAATTGCGGCCTCTGTCGTCGGCATCTTCGCCACCGGATAGGTGCGTTTTTCGGGATGCAGCACAGCAACATCCGCGCCATCCTTAAAGATGCTGACGGTGGCCATGGTGGTGAAGTAGTTCGGCCCCCGCGCGCGATCGACCGCATCCAAGACCAGCTCGTACCCGCCGACAGTGAAGGGCTCTCCGATCTTGGCAACGCGGATGTCTTCCTCTTCCCACGCCGTCAGACCGGCAATGGCAAAGATGGTGATCCCCAGCCCTGCATGGGCCACGGCCTTACCCCAGTCAGCGCGCGGCAGGCGCAGCAATCGACCGAACTGCCCGTCCTTGCCGGTGCGCGACCACAGATCGGCAGCGGCGCCAAAGACCACCCAGGAGCCAATGAACAACCCGATGGGCCCCAGACCGGAGCGGCCCGTCTGCATGGCCCAGGCCAGCACACCCAAGGCAACCGACAGGACCAGCACATAGCGCAAGTACCAGATCGTCTGGCCCAGCTTACCGCGTTTCCACGGCAGCATGGCGCCAACCGGCAGGATCATCCCCAAAAGCACCATGAAGGGGGTGAAGGCCGCGTTGAAGAAGGGCGGTCCGACGCTCAGTTTGCGGGCAAAGGCCATTTCCGCCACGATCGGCCAGAGCGTGCCAAAGAACACCACAAAGCAGCTCACGGCCAGCAGGATGTTGTTGGCCACCAGCGCGCCTTCGCGGCTGACGACCCCAAAAACACCCTTGGCCTGCATCTGTTGGGCACGCGCGGCGAACAGCGTCAGCGCCCCGCCGGTAAAGAAGGCCAGGATGAATAGAATGAACACGCCGCGTTCCGGATCGTTGGCAAAGGCATGTACCGAGGTCAGCAGCCCCGAGCGTACGATAAAGGTCCCGATCAGCGAGAAGCCAAAGGCGAGGATGGCCAGCAGGATGGTCCAGCTTTTGAGTGACTCACGTTTTTCCACCACGATGGCGGAATGCAGCAGCGCTGCCGCCAGCAGCCAGGGCATGAAGCTGGCGTTTTCCACCGGGTCCCAGAACCAGAAGCCACCCCAACCCAGCTCGTAATAGGCCCACCAGGATCCCAGCGCGATGCCGATGGTCAGGAAGATCCAGGCGGCCAGCGTCCATGGCCGCACCCAGCGTCCCCAAGCGGCATCAATGCGCCCCTCGATCAGGGCTGCCACGGCAAAGGAAAACGCCATCGAAAGCCCAACATAGCCGAGGTAAAGGAATGGCGGGTGAAAGGCGAGGCCCGGGTCCTGCAGCAGCGGGTTCAGATCCTGCCCGTCAAACGGCGGCGACACCAGCCTCAGGAACGGGTTCGATGTGAACAGAATGAAGGCAAAGAAGGCAACACCAATGGCGGCCTGAACCGAAAGAACCCGCGCCTTGAGCGTCTGCGGCAAGCCGCCGCCGAAGACCGAGGCCACTGCGCCGAACAGGCTGACAATCAGCACCCAGAGCAGCATGGAGCCTTCGTGGTTCCCCCAGGTGCCCGAGATCTTGTAAAGCATCGGCTTGGCCGAGTGGCTATTGAGGGTGACAAGCCGGAGCGAGAAATCCGAAGTCACGAAGGCCCAGACCAGCGCCGCAAAGGCAAAGGCGGTAAAGAAGAACTGCGCCTGTGCCGCAGGTTCGGCGACGGCCATCCAGCCGGGCCAGCGTTTATGGGCGCCGATCATGGGAACGACCATCTGCACGATGGCAACCAGAAAGGCGAGGATGAGGGCGAAGTGACCGAGTTCTGTAATCATACCTCTGTCTATAATCTTTCACCGGGGCGGCGCCAATGGCATTTGGCGCGTCCAGCCGCCGCAGGAGGCGATTGCGCGCTTACTCTGCGGGGTCGGCCTGCGACAGCCTGAGCTGGCTTTGCTTCCATGCCGCCAGCGCCCGGTTTTCGGCTTCCGCACTCGCCGCCAAGTGTCCTTCCTGCTGCATAGAAGGGGCTTCTTGAACGGACGGCGCCTCACCACCCTGCAAAGACGCAAAACTTTCTGCGCCTTTCGGCATGCGCGCCGCGACTTTCGCGAGGCTCCGCTGGAACTCCTGGCTTTTAATCTGATGACGCGCGCCAAAATAGAACGAGACGATAACCCCCAGCAGCCACCACAACGGTTCGGGCACGGCCGCCAGCCCCTGCATCCGGGCTGCAAACCATGCGGGGTTGGCCATTGCGCTCACCATCAGCCCCACTGTCCCGAGCGCCAGCAGCGGTCTTGGCAGCCGGTTGATCCCATCCATCACCCGGTCAAACCCGCTGCGCCGTTCAGCGCGGAATTCTGCGGCGAACTGCTGCAGCGCCGCGCTTTGCGCCCGGCTGGCGCGCTCTGCACCGGCCTCTGCGTTTTCACGAAAAACCTCAACTGTTTCACGCAACACGTTGCGATTACGTCCAAACAGCAAGCGAACCAAACCTGTGATCATCGTTTTTATCCCTGCCACGATGCGACCCGCCGGGCAAAGGCCTGCCGGTCCATGTGGTATTTTTTGCTGATGAAGGTCTCGGCGCGACGGATCCATCCGCCCTTGCCGCCCGCGCGCATCCGGGCGTATTTGCGGCTGGCCGGGCGCCGGTCTGCCAAGTCGAAATAGTAACTGCGCCGGGCAATGCCGTAGGCGTCGCGCAGGCTGCCGTCATCTACCTGCGCCGCCCGCTGCGCCGCCGCCGCAGTATGCGGCCCGATGACCCCGTCCACCGCCAAGTCAAATCCCATCTCCCGCAACAGCCCCTGCAGGATCCGCACCGCGTTGGCGCCGGAATTGACATACATATCGAACACCGATGCCTGGAGCGCCTCTGGCAAGCGGGCGATCCCCGGACGTTCAAAATAACAGCGGACGAAGATATCCTCCGCCTGCTTTCGGCTCAGCGCCTTCACATCCATGGCGTCGACCTGCCCATCACCGGTAACATCAATTCCCAGCCGTTTCAGGGTCCCGATCGTGACCCCGTGTTTGGTGGCCCCACCCGGATCACCGATATCATTCACATAACCGCCTTCGCGCTCGACGATCTCTTCGGCAATCTGTCTGACCTGCATCCGGACACTCTTTGCTGTTTAGTGGCAAAGTGTTGCACCAAACAGCTGAGGTCCCGTTACCCTGGCGTCCGCGTGTGAGGCAACGGTCTGGCCCTGCGGCCCTCCGCCGCCGTTGCATTCCGCCCTTGAGCCTTCTGCGCGCACTCTGCTACCTCATCGCCACGGGCCAGACAGGCCGGACAAGCGGCAAGGCAGACAGATGACGAATACTCCGATCAAGGTGGTCGACCGGGCAAGCGGCACGGTTTTCGACGAGGTGATCCTTGGCGAGAAATGGATCCGCTGGGCTTATCAGGACGCAGGCTCCAACCTGCTGGAGCACGCACTGTTCCGATCCTCTTTGGTTAGCCGCCTGTTCGGGCTGTGGTTCGACTCGCCCCTGTCCCGGCGCAAGATCGCCGCGGTCATCGAGGAACTGTCGATTGACATGGACGAGGCCCGCGATCCGGTCTCCAGCTTTCGCTGCTTCAATGATTTCTTCGTGCGGCACCTGAAACCGGAAACCCGCCCCTATAGCGATGAGCCACGCGACATCGTCTCCCCGGCAGATGGTCGTGTCTTGGTGTTCCCAGAGCTGGATAAGGACGTCTTTGTCCCGGTCAAAGGGCACCCGATGTCAATCCGTACCATGCTGCCCGGCCTGCACGAGCGGTTTCTGGGCGGCGCCCTCGCCATCGTCCGCCTGTGCCCCGCCGATTATCACAGGTATCATTTTCCGACCGCAGGCCAGATTACCGAAACCCGCGACATTCCAGGCGCGCTGCATTCGGTGAACCCCATCGCGCTTGGCGCCGGGCCGGATGTGTTCGGCGACAACAAGCGCAGCCTGACCCTGATCGACACGGACACGGCGGGCACCATGTGCTTTGTCGAGGTCGGCGCCTTTGGCGTGGGGTCCATCGTCAACACCCGCACCAGTGGCCGGGTCGAGAAGATGGACGAAAAGGGCTATTTCAAGTTCGGCGGCTCCACCGTCGTCGTGGTCTTTGAACCCGGGAAGGTCCAGTTCAGCGACGATCTGATCACCAACAGTTCCAAAGGCTTGGAAACCCTTGTGAAAGTCGGCGAACCTCTGGCGCGCGCCCTCTGACCCCTATTTTTCCGGCGGAATCGAGTATGTCATGGTGGAGCGCGCCACCATCTTGTCCGAACCTTCCGAATACATATGCACATCGCCAACAGCGAGCGCGCGGCCCAGTTTCAACAGAGTTCCTTTGGCGATCAGATCGACACCCGCCTCGGGCTTGCGCATGAAATCAAGCGAGCAATTGGTGGTCACCGCCAGTGCCTTGCGTCCCAGCCGGGATAGTACCAGCCCGTAGACCGTCACATCAGCCAGCGCGAACATCGAAGGGCCAGACACAGTGCCGCCCGGCCGCAGGTGCCGTTCTGCCGTCAGCAGCCGCATGGTGATCCCTGCCTCAGACAGTTCATCCACCACGAAATCATCCGCCACCTGCGGAAAGATCTCCGCCATATAGGCGGTCAGCCCCGCCGCATCAAAAGCCAAAGCCATGCTTTTCCTTCTCCCTTGTCCGCCATAGAGTTGCCCCAAACAGGGTCAGGAGGACAAGATGACAATTCTGGAACGTCGCGACGCAAATGCGATCGCACATCTGCGCATGAACGCTCCCGAGCGGCTGAACGCGCTGTCGGATGAGATGCTGGCCGCCCTGCAAGAGCAGATCGACGCCTTGAAAAACGACAGCACAATCAAGGCGGTTGTACTCTCTGGCGAGGGCAAGGCCTTCTGCGCCGGGCATGACATCCGGCAGATGACGGCGGGACGGCAGGCCGAGGATGGCGGCAAGGCCTATTTCGAGGGGCTGTTCGCCCGCTGCACCAGCGTTATGATGGGTCTGCAACGCCTGCCGCAGCCGGTGATTGCCCAAGTGCATGGGATTGCGACTGCCGCTGGCTGTCAACTTGTCGCCTCTTGCGATCTGGCTGTGGCGGCGCAGGGCACCCGGTTCGGCGTCAATGGCGTCAATATCGGTCTGTTCTGCTCGACCCCTATGGTGGCCCTGTCTCGCAATATCCCGCGAAAACATGCCTTTGAACTGCTGACCACTGGCGAGTTCATGTCCGCCGTCCGCGCCGCCGAGCTGGGCCTGATCAACCGCGCCGTGCCCGAAGAGGATCTGGAGGCGGAAACGCTGAAGATGGCAGAAACCATCGCATCAAAACTCGGCTCGGCCGTGAAGATCGGCAAGGAAGCCTATTACCGTCAAATCGAAATGCCCCTAGACGAGGCCTATGCCTATACCAGCGGGGTGATCGTCGAAAACCTGATGCACCAAGACACCATCGAAGGGCTCAACGCCTTTATCGAAAAGCGTCCGCCCAACTGGGAAGACAACTGAGTTTTCCGAAAATTTAAAACAAGTTTAGCCTTTGTTTACGATTGACCAGATATTGTTTCCATATCCGGTCTTTCAATAAAGGCAGGATCATGGCAAAGGTTGGGCACCGGTCACAGACCGGTCACAATTTTGGGCCGCTGCGTCGGAAGGTCCCTCCAACCGGGTCTCTCTCCCCGGTCGACATTCCCGCCGCAGTGGCCCCAAAATTCTCCCCTGCACAATACCGGTTCCAATGATCAGCAAACGGGTGCGTTGTCGGCCCCCTTGCATTGCGCGCCATCGCTGCCCCCGGCGCATGTCATATTGCGCAATGGCCATCCCTGCCCTATGTGGCACTTCATGACACAAGAATTGCATATCGTGGGCGGCGGCATGGCCGGGTCCGAAGCTGCCTGGCAGGCGGCGAACATGGGCGTAAAGGTCGTGCTGCACGAGATGCGGCCCACGGTCGAAACCTTTGCCCACCAGACCGGCAACCTGGGTGAGATGGTCTGTTCCAACTCCTTCCGCTCCGATGACGATGAACAGAACGCCGTTGGCCTGCTGCATTGGGAAATGCGCGCCGCCAAGGGTCTGATCATGACCACGGCGGATAAGCATCGCCTGCCCGCAGGCGGCGCCCTGGCGGTGGACCGGGAACCCTTTGCCGAAACCGTCACCGCCCAGCTTAAGAGCCTTCCGAATGTCTCTGTTTCTTATGAAGAAATCACAGAGCTTCCCACCGAAGGTCACTGGATCTTTGCAACCGGTCCGCTGACCTCCCCCGATCTGGGCAAGGCGATCCAGGCTGAAACCGGCGCCGAGGCGCTGGCGTTCTTCGATGCCATTGCACCCATCGTCTATGCCGAGAGCATCGACATGTCCAAGGCCTGGATGCAGTCGCGCTATGACAAGGGCGAAACCGAGGAGGAGCGCACCGCCTACCTCAACTGCCCGATGGACAAGGACCAATACGAGGCCTTCATCGACGCGCTGCTCGCCGCCGACAAGACAGAGTTCCACGAGGGCGAAACCGCTGGCTATTTCGACGGCTGCCTGCCGATTGAAGTGATGGCCGAACGCGGCCGCGAAACCCTGCGCCACGGACCAATGAAGCCCGTTGGCCTCACCAACCCGCACCAGCCCGACATCAAGGCCCACGCCGTGGTACAGCTGCGCCGCGACAATGCCTTGGGGACGCTGTTCAACATCGTCGGCTTCCAGACCAAGATGAAATACGGCGCCCAGACCGAGGTGTTCCGGATGATTCCGGGGCTGGAGAATGCCAGTTTCGCTCGGCTTGGCGGTATCCACCGCAATACCTTCCTCAACTCTCCGACCCTTCTGGACAGCCAGATGCGTATGAAATCGCGGCCCAATATCCGCTTTGCCGGGCAGATCACCGGCGTCGAAGGCTACGTGGAAAGCGCCGCTATGGGCCTGCTTGCCGGTCGCCTGGCCGCTGCGGAGATCCTGGGCAAGCCCCTGACCGATGTGCCGCAGGACAGCGCCATGGGCGCGCTGATCCATCACATCACCGGCGGCGCCGAGGCCAAGACGTTCCAGCCGATGAACGTGAACTTTGGCCTGTTCCGCCCGGTGGATGGGCTGAAAGGCGGGCGTCGCGGTCGCAAGGACCGCTACAAGGCCTATACTGATCGGGCCAAAGCCGCCTGGACCGAATGGCTGCAGCAGTTTTCCTGAACCGCGAGGGGCGCAATGACATTTCGCACCCGTTTTGCGCCCTCGCCCACCGGCCCGCTGCACCTGGGCCATGCCTATTCCGCGATCATTGCTCATGAAATGGCCCGCGCCGCCGGAGGCGCCTTCCTGCTGCGCATGGAGGACACCGACCTGCAACGGTCGAAACCGGAATGGGACGCGGCCATCATCGAAGATCTGACCTGGCTGGGCCTTCGATGGGACGAGCCTATTCTGCGCCAGTCAGAGCACCTGAAAGACTATAACAAATACCTCAAAGCCTTTGAAAGTATGGGGCTTTTATACCCCTGCTCCTGCAGCCGTGCAGATATCCGCGCCGCCCTCTCCGCACCGCAGGAGGGTGTCAGCCACGACGTCTATCCCGGCACCTGCAAGAACCGCCCCATGTCGGATCGCAAACCGGGTGATGCGCTGCGGCTGCATCTTGACCGCGCGCTTTCCCGCCTCAAAGGCCAGAACGTGACCTTCGAAGAAACCGGCGCGGCGCATAAGGGCACACACCATCTGGATCCTGAGCGCGCCCTGCAGGAAATCGGCGATGTGGTTCTGTCCCGTAAAGGCGAAGAGATCATCACCTATTTCCTAGCCTCGGCGCTGGACGACGTGCATCAGGAGATCACCCATGTGGTACGGGGCGAGGATCTGTTCGACTTCACCCAGCTACAGGTCCTGCTACTGACACTGCTGGAGCTGCCGGTTCCCATTTACCACCACCACCGCCTGATCCGTGACGAGGCAGGCAAGCGCCTCGCCAAACGCGACGATGCCCGAGCCATCGCAAAATACCGCGCCGAAGGCGCAACACCGCAGGACATCCGCCGCATGGTGGGCCTTGGCTGAGCGCCCTCAGACCGTGGGCGCCATCAGTTCGACCTCTTCCCCTTCCCGCACAGCGGTATAGAAACAGCTGCGCCGGTTGGTGTGGCAGGCCGGCCCGGTCTGGCGCACGACAGCAAGCAAGCAATCCCGGTCACAATCCAGTCGCAGATCCACCAGCTCCTGCACATGGCCCGAGCTTTCACCCTTGACCCAGAACGACTGCCGCGAACGCGACCAATAGGTTACCTTGCCCGTCTCCAGCGTGCGCACGACGCTTTCGGCGTTCATCCAGGCCATCATGAGCACCTCATGGCTGTCGTGGTCCTGCGCGATACAGGGGATCAGCCCGTTTGCGTCGTAACGCAGGCTTGCGGGATCAAAGGACTGTGTGGTCGCGCTGGACATGGCAAAAACCTTTTGCATCTGAAGCTTCGCTCCCTATGTATGAGGAACTCCACCCAAGGGAAACCCCGAGGCCCGCATGTCCAGCGAAACCGATCTGATCAAACTCTATTCTTCCCGCATTCTGGCCCTTGCGGCGGATATTCCGCATTTGGAGCGTCTGGAAGATCCTGATGTCACAGTGAAAAAACGCTCGCCTCTCTGCGGGTCGACGGTGACCGTCGATCTGAAGGTCGAGGATGGCAAGATCACCGATTTCGGCCAGGACGTGAAAGCCTGCGCCCTGGGGCAAGCCGCGGCATCGGTTGTGGCGGATCACATTATCGGCTGCTCGCTGGAGACGGTGGAAAAGGCCCGCAACCAGCTGAAAGCGATGCTGACCGAAGGTGCCGAACCGCCGCAAGCCCCCTTTGACGAACTTGAGGTATTGGTGCCCGCCCGTGAGTTCAAGAATCGCCATGCTTCAATCATGCTGGCGCTGGATGCGACGCGTGAGGCGCTTCAGCAAGTTGCTAAGGAAGAGTGTACTTAACGATAATTTTATAACATTTGGGCTACTTGTTGACTGTAACGAGTAAACGGGTCCCTAAATGCTGCAAAAACAAGACACTCAGGCGCCATCAGCCGCGGACGCCAATCTGAACGATCTTGCCGAAATCTCTTCCCAGCTCGGTTTTGAAATTGTCGACATTGCCGGGTTTCTGGACACGATCGAGAGTAAATCCAAAACCCAACTTGAAGATCTTGACCAATTGGACCGAGGCGCCGAGCGGGTTGTCAGATCGAATGCGCAGGTCATGGAGACCGTGGGGGCCGTCTCTCTATCAACCCAGAAAACGCTGGAGTCAGCCAGAGCGTCCGTAGCCCTCGTCCGCGAAAGCAGCGGCCGCAGCCAGGAGGTTGCCGAATGGGTGCAGGATCTCAACAGCCGGACCGAGGACGTCAGCAACACCGTCGACGCTATGCGCAAGGACAACGAGATCATCACTTCGATCGCGGCGCAGGTGAACATTCTGGCCATCAATGCCAAGATCGAAGCGGGCCGCGCAGGCGATGCCGGGCGGGGATTTGCGGTCGTTGCAGAGGCGATCAATGATCTATCCAAACGCACCCAACGCGCAGCACGGGAGATCAGCACAAATATCGAAACGCTTTACAGCTGGATCCGGACTCTGGACGAAGAGACTGAGACGATATCCAAATCCGCCAAACAAATCCTGGACCGCGCCCGAGATACCGACGCGTCGCTGGCTGGCATTGAAAAAGACGCCCAGAACGTGAACAGCGAAACCGGCCGGATTCTGACCGATGCCACGACCGTGCGCGACGCGATGGAGGCGTGTTTTCCCAACATCAACCGGATCAAGCATTCTGTTCAGGATACCACTGCCGACATTCAAAAGACCCACCACCGTGTTGAAAATCTTATTCTTTCCTCTGAACGTCTTGTTCAGGGCACGGTCGCTCTTGGCGGCCAATCCGGGGACAAGATGTTCATCGCATTTGTCACCGACATGGCGGCCCAGATTGGCAGGCTATTCGAAGAGGGCCTGACCAGCAGCCGGATTTCGCAGGCAGATCTGTTCGACCGGAGTTATGTTCCAATCCCCAACACCAATCCGACACAGGTCATGACCCGTTTCACCAAGTTCACCGACAGCGTCCTGCCGCCGCTGCTGGAGGCCGCCCTGGATCTGGATCCGCGCGTGGTCTTTTCCGCAGCAGTGGACGTCAACGGATACCTCCCGACCCACAACAAGAAATTTTCCAAACCGCAAAGCGCAGATCCTGACTGGAACACGGCCAACTGCCGCAACCGGCGGATTTTCGATGATCGTGTCGGGCTCAAGGCCGGACGCAACACAGGTCCCTTCCTGATGCAGGTTTACCGGCGCGACATGGGCGGCGGCGACTTCGTCATGATGAAGGACCTGTCGGCGCCCATTACCGTGGGTGGTCGCCATTGGGGTGGTCTGCGGATGGCCTTTACGACCTGAAGCCCAATTACACGGATCCCAGAAACAGACGAAAACCCCGCGCAACTATATATTCACGCAATAAAAAAAGCCGCCACACATCCGGGCAGATGGTGGCGGCAACTCTGGTTCTTCATGCGGGACGGGTCACGCTTTCCGGCAATCAGGCAAGGCCGGACGGGGATGGGTACAGGCAGGTGTTCCCCTCATCGGTTCGGGACAGGATGCAGTGCGACCACCATGAAGAGCCAAGATCGAATTCAGGATTGTGTCAGGCTTAGAAAGATCCCGGAAGGTGCAGCGCCGCCACTAGCATGACCGTAAGGGCGCCCGCACCAATCGCGTCCTGCAGCAGGGTGGATTGGGCGTTTTGAAGGGTCGTTTTCAACTGTGCAATCATTATCGTTCCTCCGGTCAGTTCGCTGTGTTTGCGCTTAGGCGCGTTCTTGTTGCCCCTTTGTTCTCACTTTACGAACAGCAAGTAAAGAACTTTATGAGAACATTTGCGAACTTTTTGGAACAAAACTGGTTTCAGTAGGAACGAAACAGACTAACCCACTGAAATTAAACGGAACGCCTGATCCTGCTTCATCAACCACAGCAGAACGCGTGCGGCCTGCCCCCGGGGGCCGGTCAGATCAGGGTCTTTGGCCAGCAGCGCACGCGCATCGCTCTGCGCCACGGCCATCAGCGGGGCCTGCCGTTCCAGATCGGCAATCCTGAACCGCGGAAGGCCGGATTGGGCTGTGCCGATCATGTCACCGGCACCGCGCATCTCCAGATCGGTTTCGGAAATGCGAAAGCCATCCTCGGTTTCGCGCAGCACCTCCAGCCGCCGGCGGCCTCCCTCGCTCAGCGGTGGCTGGTACATCAACAGGCAGGTGGATTCGGCGCTGCCACGCCCGACCCGGCCCCGTAGCTGATGCAGTTGGGCTAGGCCAAAGATTTCGGCCCGTTCGATCACCATGATCGAGGCATTGGGCACGTTGACGCCCACCTCGATCACCGTGGTCGCCACCAGAACCTTTGTCTCACCGCTTTGAAAGGCGGCCATGGCAGCATCTTTTTCCCCAACCGGCATCTGCCCATGCACGAGACCCACCACGCCTTCGCCAAGGGCGGCGCGCAAGAGCTTGAACCGTTCTTCTGCAGCGGTCAGGTCCATGACCTCGGATTCGCCCACCAAGGGGCACACCCAGTAGCATTGCCGCCCTTCCTCGATAGCGTGGCGCAGGTGATTGACGATCTCTTCGGTCCGTTCGGTACTGATCACCGCCGTCTTCACCGGCTTGCGGCCGGGCGGTTTTTCATCCAGCACCGAAACATCCATATCGCCATACTGCGCCAGCGCCAGAGACCGCGGAATGGGCGTCGCGGTCATCACCAGAACATCCGCGCCCATGCCTTTTTCCGCCAGCTCCATACGTTGACGAACGCCAAACCGATGCTGTTCGTCGACGATGGCCAGCCGCAAATCCGCAAAATGAACATCCTGCTGGAACACCGCATGGGTGCCAACCAGGATCTGGATATCACCCCGCTCTAGCGCGGCCAGCTTGGCCTTGCGCTCGGCGCCCTTATCCCGGCCGGTCAGCAGCTCCAGAACCACGCCTGCCTCTTCGGCAAGCGGGCGCAGCCCGTCGTAATGCTGCTGCGCGAGGATGCTGGTCGGAGCCATCATCACGCCCTGCCCGCCAGCCTCCACCGCGACCAGAAGCGCCATCAGCGCCACCAGCGTCTTGCCCGCGCCCACATCGCCCTGCAGCAGCCGGTTCATCCGCCGGTCCGAGGCCATATCGGCGGATATTTCCTCAATCGCTCGGGTTTGCGCCCCCGTGGGGCGATAAGGTAGCGCCGACAGGACACGGGACTGCAAACGCCCGGTGGCCTGACTCTGGATGCCACGGGATTTGCGCTCCGATTGGCGGGCAATCGCCAGCGTCAGCTGATGCGCAAACAGCTCATCATAGGCCAGGCGCGCCCGTGCCGGTGCATCAGGGGACAGATCCTCCTGCCCTTGTGGCTCATGCGCCGTGGTGATCGCCGCGTCCCATGAAGGCCAGGCTTCGCGTTTCACCTGCTCGGGGTCGATCCACTCGGGCAGATCAGGGGCCAGATCCAAGGCACCGCGCAGTGCCTTGAACATGGTTTTCTGCGATACCCCATGGGTCAGGTGATAGACTGGCTCGAACTCGGGGATCGTCGCGGCCTCTTCGACTGGCACCATGTGATCGGGATGCACCATCTGCGCGATACCGTCGAACAGCTCCAGCTTGCCCGACACCAGACGCCGCGATCCCTCGGGGCACTGCGCCTCCAGGTAGCGGCTGCGTCCGTGAAAGAACACCAACTGAAAATCCGTCTCCGCATCCGTCACCGTAATGCGGTAGGCGCCCCCGCGATTGCGCGGCGGCCTATGGGCGCCGCTGGTGACTTCAACCGTGGCAACGGTCGGCAGCTCCAACCCGGAAACCGTATCGCGACGACGGCGATCCTGTACCGAGTATGGCAATGAAAACAACAGGTCACGCGGCGTTTCTATATGGATCTGCTCCAGATTTTGGGCCGTCTTCGGCCCAATCCCTGGCAGTTTCTCCAGCCCTGAAAACAGGGGAAACAGGATCTCGGGACGCCCGCTCATGACTGTTCTATCAGCTCAAGCCAGCTGTCTTCATCCAGAACCTTGATCCCAAGATCTGCCGCCTTGGTTGCCTTGGATCCGGCCCCGGGCCCCGCCACAAGGATATCGGTTTTCTTGGAGACCGAGCCGGAGACCTTTGCCCCCAGCGCCTCAGCCCGCGCCTTGGCCTCGGCCCTTGTCATCTTTTCCAGCGTTCCGGTGAAGACCACCGTTTTGCCGGACACCGGGCTTTCGGCGGCGGGTGCATCCGGGGCGATGATCGTCAGATGTGCCGTCAAACGGTCAATCGCGGCGCGTTCCTCGGGGTTGGCAAGGGCGTCGGACAGAGACAGGGCCAGAATAGGTCCTATCCCGTTGGCGCCGACCAGATCGTCCCAGGCCGCCTGCGCGGCCTCGGGTACGTCGCAGGCGCTGACCGCAGCAGCACGGGTGTCAGTGATCCGGGCCCGGCGCCCTTCCTCGGCGGCGGCGATGCGTTCGGCCTCTTCCGCCTCATCCGCCGCCCGATGCGCCAGCGCCGCCGGACGCGCGGTATCAAGCGCCGAAACCAGTTCACCCCAACCGCCGTAATGCAGCGCCAGATCGCGGCCACCGACCTCGCCGACGTGGCGAATACCAAGGGCAAAGATGAACTTGGCCAGTGGGATCTGTCGTTTCTCATCAATGGCATCAAACAGGTTGGCGGCCGATTTTTCCCCCCAACCTTCGCGGTTTTTCAGCTGCTGCATGCCAGAGCCAAAGCGGTCCCGCAGGGTAAAGATATCAGCCGGTTCGCGGATCCATTCATCGCCGTAGAATTGTTCGACCTGCTTGTTGCCCAGCCCATCAATATCAAAGGCCGCGCGAGAGACGAAATGTTTCATCTTTTCAACAGCCTGCGCGGGACAGATAAGGCCACCGGTGCAGCGGCGCACAGCGTCGCCCTCTTCCCGGATCGCTTCGGATCCGCATTCCGGGCAGATATGCGGGAATGCATATGGCTCTGCACCCTCGGGCCGCTTGGTGAGGTCCACATCCGCCACCTTGGGGATCACATCACCAGCGCGGTAGATCTGCACCCAATCGCCGATGCGGATGTCCTTGCCGCCACGGATTTCTTCGCCTTTGGAGTCCAGCCCGCGAATGTAATCCTCATTGTGCAGTGTCGCGTTCGAGACAACCACCCCGCCCACGGTCACCGGGGTCAGCCGCGCCACCGGGCTGAGCGCGCCGGTGCGGCCCACCTGAATGTCGATGGCTTCGAGCCGGGTCCAGGCCAGTTCGGCGGGAAACTTATGCGCAATCGCCCAGCGTGGCGTGGTGGAGCGGAAACCCAGCCGCCCCTGCAGCGCCATGTCATTCACCTTGTAAACGACACCGTCGATATCGTAGCCCAGCGTTGCCCGCTGTTCCTCGATGCTCCGGTAATGCGCAATCATCTCGTCCACAGTGGGGCACAGCCTGGTCAGGGGATTGATGGTAAAACCAAAGCCTTCCAATCGTTTCATCGCCTCGAACTGCGTTTCCGCAAGGGGTTCAGAGAGCTCACCCCAGCTATAGGCAAAGAATTGCAATGGACGGGAGCGGGTAATTTCCGGATCCAGTTGACGCAAGGACCCTGCCGCCGCGTTGCGCGGGTTGGCAAATGTCTTGCCACCGCGTTCCTCCTGCCGGGCGTTCAGGGCGGAAAAAGCCTCGTGGCTCATGTAGACTTCACCGCGCACTTCCAGAACATCCGGCGCATCCGCGATCCGTTGTGGAATATCGTCTATGGTACGGGCGTTTTCGGTGACATTCTCGCCCACCGAACCGTCGCCTCGGGTGGCGGCCTGTATCAGCACACCGTTTTCATAGCGCAAAGACAGCGATAGACCGTCGATTTTCGGCTCAGCAGTAAAACTGAGCGGAGCATCCTCTGACTGTCCCAGATATTTGCGGATGCTGCGGGCGAAATCTGCGACATCGCTGTCTTCAAAGGCATTTCCCAGCGACAGCATCGGCACGCTATGCGTCACCTTGCCAAAACCGGACGCGGCCGGGGCCCCCACGGTATCCAGCTGCGATGCTTCGTCTTTCAGTGCCGGAAACACGTCCGTCAGAGCAACATACCGGCGTTTGGCCGCATCGTATTCGGCGTCCGAAATGACCGGAGCATCTTTCTGGTGATACGCGAGGTCTGCGGCCTGAAGTTTTTCCTGCAAAGCGAGGAATTCCTGGCGGGCTTCTTCTGCAGAAAGACTTTTCGGATCGCTGTCTTGTTGTTGTGTCACGCGTTTGCCCCGTCTTGCTTCAGACTAGGTGATAGGCCGGAGAACCAGCCACGTCCAGAGAAGCAAGAGCGCTTTGGAGCATCATCAGACACAAAAAATCCCGCCGCAGCGGGTTACAGCAAGGCCCAGACAGGCCATGCTGGTGGACACTAATGTCGCCAGGACGCGCACATGGTTAATGACGCGACCTTATGGTTAACGGCGCACGCTTTTCGCCTATCGCGCGAACCGTATAGATTGAGGGCAGCTCACCGCCCCCAAATATTGGATTACTCATCGAATAGGCTGGCGATCAGGCGCCGACAGCCATTCGTTGTTCTGCGCCACCGCCCAGCTGGTCGTCCTGCGGATCGCGCAGCACATAACCACGGCCCCAGACGGTTTCGATGTAGTTTTCACCACCTGTCGCAGTGCTGAGTTTCTTTCTCAACTTGCAGATGAAAACATCGATGATTTTCAGTTCCGGCTCGTCCATGCCACCATAAAGATGGTTCAGGAACATTTCCTTGGTCAGGGTCGTTCCCTTCCGCAGGCTCAGAAGCTCCAGCATCTGGTATTCTTTGCCGGTCAGGTGAACGGCCTTGCCGTCAACCTCAACGGTTTTTGCATCCAGATTAACCGAGATCTTGCCGGTCTTGATGATCGACTGGGAGTGACCCTTGGAGCGGCGAATGATCGCGTGGATCCGTGCCACCAGTTCCTCACGATGGAACGGCTTGGTCAGGTAATCATCAGCGCCGAAACCGAAGCCTTTGATTTTATTGTCTGTATCATCAGCACCAGACAGGATGAGAATGGGCGTCTCAATACGTGCCATGCGCAATTGGCGCAGCACTTCGTGCCCGTTCATGTCCGGAAGTCCCAGATCCAAAAGGATCAGATCGTAATCGTAAAGCTTCGCCAGATCGATGCCTTCCTCGCCCAGATCCGTCGTATAGACGTTCAGGTTGGCATGGGTCAGCATCAACTCAATGCTTTTTGCAGTTGTAGGATCATCCTCAACAAGAAGAATGCGCATGTTCGTTTTCTCCGCCTGTATCCTGTTTCCCTCAGGTCGCTGTTAACCTTGCTGGAAAATAGTTAATGCCCCGTTACCATGATCGTTAAAACTCAACATCAAATCAACCGTTCGGTGTTGTTTTAGCACAAAATGGCACTGGGTAGGCGGAGCAAAAGGTTAGTATTAAGCACTAGGGTCTGTGGACATTCAGGATTCCCAAGCTGGCTGAAATCTGATTCAAGCTTCCAAAATGGAGGTTTGAATGAACGAAGAGCGGTTTGTGTTGACAGATGAGGTCTGGGTCCGCCTTGCGC
>NZ_JBDOQR010000032.1:0-55828 GCF_039839315.1 Phaeobacter sp. CAU 1743
TTCGCAAAGATCAAGGAATTCAGAGCCATAGCGACCCGCTACGAAAAGACAACGTCCAGCTACGCCGCCAATTGGCATCTCGCGGCTGCCATCATCGCCTCACGATGAATGTCCACAGACCCTAGATCAGCCCTGCGAAATGCGTCCTTCGACCATGTCGCGGACCTTCACCGCATAACGATCCGTCATGCCCGAGACGAAATCGCCAAGCGAATGCAGCGCGGTATACTCATCCGTTACCCCGCGCAGGTCCAGATCGACGGCCCGGATCAGTTTCGCCCAATAGCCATGCCGCGCCTTCAGCGCCTCGACGTCCCAGCCGCAGGCCTTCAGATCCTCATAGAGCCCGCTGAAGTGATCCAGCAGCCCATGCAGCACCTGACGACCTGAAATCTCCAGCTCGGTCTTGCGCCGCGCGGTAAAGATGCGGGCGTTCGAGATCTCTTTCAGCTTGGCAAAGGCGTCCGCCTTGGTGGACACCTCCATCAGCCCATCGCTGAACTCCCCCATCATGATGGCATCGTAGTGCGCCATAAATGCCTCGACCGCACTTTCGATCGAGGCCCCGATGGCCATGGCCCGCAGCATTCCGACGCGGTCCCGCAGGGGCATCGCCGCATCGCCCGGGTGGTTCGCCTTGCCGGTGATATCTTCCAGAATGCCCGCCACCAGATCGCTGTCCAAATCGCCCACCGTGGCGGCATCCTCGATATCCAGAATGCGGTAGCAGATGTCATCCGCCGCCTCGACGAGGAAGGCAAGCGGATGGCGCCGCCAGACCTGCGCCGCTCCCGTGCCGTCCGAGGGCAGGCCCAGCGCCGTTGCAGCCTCGGCGAATAGATCGCGTTCAGATTGGAAGACGCCGAATTTCTTCAGGCCCACGTAATTCCCCGAGGACAGCGCCTTGGCCTCTGCCGTGCAAGGGTATTTGGAAAAGGCCCCAAGGGTCGCATAGGACAGGCGCATGCCGCCTTCGCGCTGGCCCATCTCCAGCCGGGCAACGATGCGAAAGCCTTGCGCGTTGCCTTCAAAGGCCTCGAATTCGGGACGCACCTTGACAGGCACAGCAGCGGCAAGGCCGGTGCCGCTGGCAAACTGGCGCGCGAACCACTCGCCGATACTGTCCTCGCCGGAATGACCAAAGGGCGGGTTGCCGATGTCATGCACCAAACAGGCCGCCTGCACCACGCCTGCCATCACATGCTGCTGCCCTTCGGCCAGACTGCCGCGTTCAACCAGTTTCTGCCCCACCTGAATGCCAAGGGAGCGCCCCACGCTGGAGGTTTCCATGCTGTGGATCATCCGGTGATGCACGTGGTCATGGGAATGCAGCGGATGCACCTGCGTCTTTTGCGCAAGACGGCGAAACGGTTCGGAAAACAGGATCCGGTCGTAATCCTGCAAATAGGCGGGGCGGCCCGGCTTTTCCTCAAAATCGGGTCGGCACAAACGCCCCGGGTTCAACAACCTGTCCCATTCCATCGCCATGTGCTGCGCTCCTGCCCTGTGCCTCTTTGGCATGGGTTAAACGGAAACTGGTGCGGAAATGCAATCACCTCAGCGCGGAGATATACCCGTCTTCTCCAGCTTGTGCTCGGGCTCCACGTGGATGTTCACCTTTGCCTCTGGCAACTCGGCCCGGATCGCGTCCTCTACCCGGTCGCAGATGTCATGGGCCGCACGCACCGTCATCATGCCCGCAACCACCATATGAAATTCAACGAACAAAGCTGTGCCCGCCCGGCGCGTCTTTAGCCCGTGCACCTGCAGGGCACCTTCTGCAGAGCGGTGGATGATTTCCTCGATCTCCTCCCGCTCGTCCGGCGGAGCAGCCGAATCCATCAAGCCGTTGACCGAAGAGGCCACCACTCCATAGCCCTCGCGCAGGATGTTAACCGCCACGATCAGTGCCAGCGCCGGATCCAGCCAGCTCCACCCTGTCCACAGTGCCAGACCAAGGCCGAACAGAACCCCAACCGACGTCCAGACATCACTCATCAGGTGACGCCCGCCCGCCACCAGAGCCGGAGACCGCAACGCCCCGCCCCGCCCGATCAGCAGGCGCGCCCAGACCAGGTTGGCCACCATCGCGACAGCGTTGATCCAAAGACCTGCCATTCCCCAATCAGCGGGCGCGATAGGCCGCATTAATGCATAGATCGACTGCTCAAGGATCAGGAAGGCAGCGATGATGATCATGATGCCTTCGGCAACGGCCGAAAAATATTCCGCCTTGTGGTGCCCGAACGGGTGGCCGGCATCCGCAGGACGGCTTGCATAGCGCACCGCAAGCCACGCCAGGAATGCCCCGCCCACATTCACCAGGGACTCAAGAGCATCGGAAAACAGCGCAATGGACCCGGTGACCCACCAGGCGACAAGCTTGAGCGCCAGAACAATCAAGGAGATCGCGATTGATCCAAGCGCAAGCTGGCTTGCATTCAGACGGTTGCCCATGTCGGTCTTCCTGCCCCTGCTTGTCGTCTTCAGGCCCGGATCTGTCTAATCAACGGATACTGATCACAGCATCAGCGCGCGGCGGAGCAAATTCAACCCCGCAACCAGCAGGACGAACAGCGTCAGACGGCGGAAGGCAACCTGATCGATACGATCATGCAGACGTCCGCCGATCCACATGCCCATCACCGCGGGCAGGATCAGTGCCACCGAAAACGGCGCGGTTTCAGCCCGCATGACACCCGAGCCGATGTGCCCCGCCAACAGGGCGACCGCCCCCATGCCGTAGATCACGCCCTGCACACGGATTTGCTCGCTCTTTTCCGTGCCAAGGGCGGTCAGATAGGCCACCGTCGGCGGCCCCCAGATGCCCGACATGCCGCCGATCAGCCCGGCAAAGCCGCCCACCAGCACTTCGGACCGGGGCGTGGGCCTGGCGAGTGTCAGCTGCTTGCCCATCAGCTGTGTCAGGGCGAACAACGATACCGGCACGCCGATAATCAGCAGCATCACCTGCTGCGGCAGAACCCGCACCAGCTGGGCACTGGTCAGAAGAAACACCAGCCCCACCAGAAGGAACAGCCGGAAGCGTTTCAAGGACTGAACCGCTGCGGCAAAGCCGTGACGAAAGGCCTGCATTCCGTTGGTCACAACCGTCGGCAGGATCAGCCCCGCCAAGGCGATTTCCGGCGGCATGAACATACTGAGACCAGAGACGAGAATCATCGGCATGGCAAAACCAACCATCCCTTTGACCGTGCCCGCGACCAGCGCAACAGCAAAGGCCGCCGCCAGTTCAGACGGTGTGAAAGCGGAAAAAAGACTTGTCATGCCTCTTCATAGCGATAGGTCCAGACCGCTGCACCAGCAAAATAAACACGAAACTTTTGGTCGATATGCCGCATCGCGGCGTATTTTTATTGCGCTGCACCTGCGAAATGTTTACCACCAAGCGACCGAAGAAGGATGTGACTCATGGCCCACGACGGACAGGACTTGCAAATGAAGCAGATTGTACTCCCCGACCTTTTGACGCTGACCGCAGCGACGCTTGGCCCGCTTGACCAACTGCTGGAGACTGCCCGCGGCGCGGTCCGCGATCTGGTCACAGCCGATGGCCGCGTTTCCGGCGCACTGGTAGAGCAGCACCAGACTGCGGCCCACGGGCTGTCCTGGCTTGCCACCTACGTCTACAGCCTGCGCCAGATGCAGAACTGGGCCGAGCGGATGCAATCCGAGGGCAAGTTCAACGAAATGGAGCAGCTGATCCACCAGATCGCCTTTGGCGAATACCTGGCGCAGATGCGCGGCGGCATCCAGATGAACCAGGGTGAGATCATCCGCCTGAATGATCTGGGACTGGACGCCTCGGCCCAAAGCCTGCTGGATAGCGCAGAAATCACCACCCTGTGCCAGGCTGGCAACTCCGCTGCCGCCCGCACGCGTCTGGTCGAACTGATGCAGGAACAGGCTGGGTCCGTCATGTTCGGCGCTTCGGGCCTTGATGAAGAGCTGGAGATGATCCGCGACCAGTTCCGCCGCTACGCGCTGGAAAAGGTCGAGCCCTTTGCTCACGAATGGCACCTCAAGGATGAGCTGATCCCGATCGAGATTATCAACGAGTTGGCCGAGATGGGCGTCTTTGGCCTGACCATCCCTGAGGAATTTGGTGGCTTCGGACTGTCCAAGGCGTCGATGTGCGTGGTCTCCGAAGAGCTGTCGCGCGGTTATATCGGTGTCGGCAGCCTTGGCACCCGCTCTGAAATCGCGGCCGAGCTGATCATCGCTGGCGGCACCGACGAGCAGAAGGCGAACTGGCTGCCCAAGATCGCCAGCGCCGAAATCCTGCCCACGGCCGTCTTTACCGAGCCGAACACCGGGTCGGACCTTGGCTCCCTGCGTACCCGCGCGGTGAAGAACGCCGATGGCGATTACGAGGTTACCGGCAACAAGACCTGGATCACCCATGCGGCCCGGACCCATGTGATGACCCTGCTGGCACGCACCAACCCCGACACCACCGATCACCGCGGTTTGTCGATGTTCCTGGCGGAAAAAACGCCCGGCACTGATGAGAACCCCTTCCCGACCGAAGGCATGACCGGCGGCGAGATCGAGGTGCTCGGCTATCGCGGCATGAAGGAATACGAACTTGGCTTTGACGGTTTCAAGGTCAAGGGCGAGAACCTTCTGGGCGGCGAAGAGGGCAAAGGCTTTAAACAGCTGATGGAGACCTTTGAATCTGCCCGTATCCAGACCGCAGCCCGCGCCATCGGCGTGGCACAATCGGCGCTGGATATCGCCATGCAATACGCGCAGGACCGCAAGCAGTTCGGCAAATCCCTGATCAACTTCCCACGGGTGTCGTCGAAACTGGCGATGATGGCGGTTGAGATCATGGTTGCCCGCCAGCTGACCTATTTCTCGGCTTGGGAAAAGGACAACGGCCACCGCTGCGACCTAGAGGCCGGCATGGCCAAACTGCTGGGCGCCCGTGTTGCCTGGGCGGCAGCGGACAACGGTCTGCAGATCCACGGCGGCAACGGCTTTGCGCTGGAGTACAAGATCTCCCGCGTGCTGTGCGACGCCCGGATCCTGAACATCTTCGAAGGGGCCGCCGAAATTCAGGCGCAGGTCATTGCCCGCCGACTGCTGGCCTGACCCCCTTCACACCTATCACTCCCCGGGGACATCCCCGACTGGCCCGGCCTTGTGCCGGGCCTCTTTTTTTATTGAGGTAACGGCTCCCGGCAGGCGGTTTTCCTTTCAATCATCGCTGCGTGCCCCCCATGAAGTGAACCATTTGGTTACCGGTCGGCGCTGGTGTCCCACGGCAATCTGTCCTACCACGCGACGAACCTAATCCCCCGTCGGTTGAAGATCCGCAAAAATTGATCGCGGATTGCTGCTCTGATTGAATACGAAGAAGGCTGCCCTATGCCCGTTTCCCATTTCACAAAAATGATTTCATGGCCCGCCCGTCTGGTACCGGTCCTGCTGGTTGCCCTAACTGCCTGCGCCGGGGACGAAACCCTGTCGGCCTATGGCGCGGCGGGCAAGACATGGCGGCTGAGCCAGATTGATGGCGCGCCCTTCAGCGCCGCCGCGACGCTGGAATTCCCCGCCCCCGGCAAGATCGCGGGGCAGGCGCCCTGCAACGCTTACCGCGCCGAAACCACCGCACCCTACCCCTGGTTCGATACCACAGGCCTATCATCGACCCGCAAGGTTTGCCCCGAATTGCTGGAAGAAACCCGTTTCCTAGAGGCACTGCAAACCATGGGCGAGGCCGAAGTCACCGGCGACGTGCTGATCCTGCGCAATGGGTCGGGGCGTGAGATGCTGTTCAAGGCCGACGGCTGATCAGATCCACCAGCCGCCCGCGCGCCTCGGGCAGCGGGCGATTGCCCAGGGCCCGCGCCAGATGGCTTTCGAGGAAATAACCAGTGGTGCGCAGGGCAATCGCGATCTCGGGATCCTCTGCCGCCCCCTGCCCCAGAAGCACTGGCGGTAACGGCAACAGACGGTCTGCCCAGTCCCCTGCCCCCGCCGCCGACACCGCGCGCCCGGTTTTGGGCGAGACATAGACCAGCCCCTCCTCTGCCCCGGTCACAGCGCAGGCCGTCAGATCAAGGCCAAAGCCCATCTCCTCCAGCAGTGCCACCTCCCAATGCAGATAGGCCAGCGGCCAGAGGTCTTCTTGCTCCAGAAGGTCCAAGAGTTGTTCGGTGCGCGCGTATAGCGCCGGGTAGGCTTCGCGTTCCGGCAGGCAAAAGGACAGAAGCGCCGTCACCGCATTGAGACCCGCGAGAGCCAACCGCCCGGACAGGGCCGCCGCCGCGCGGCTGCGCAGGGGTTCAGCCTGATAACTGCCCAAATGTTCCTCAAGCCGCGCGCGCCAAGTCAGATCCAGCTGCGCCCCCGGCTGCAGGATCGGTGCCATCCGCCGCCCAGATCCGCCGCGCACGACCCCGGCATGACGCCCGTGCCCTTCGGTAAAGACATCGATGATGGCGGCGCTTTCCCCGTGGCGGCGCACGGTCAGCAATATGCCGTGGTCACGCCAGTCCATCGCCTACTCCAGCCCCGGTTCATCCAGCAGGTGACGACCCTGCCGGTCCTCGACCTCGATCACCCAGAGGTCAGGGTCAAACTCGCCCTGCCGCCGGACCGAAGCATCGACATCAGTCTCTGGCCCTTCGGCCAGTAGAACCCACTTACGGTCACCGCTCATCAGATCGTAAGAGCGGTGAAAGGCCTGCGCCTGCCCATCAAGCGTGTTCAGCTTGACCAGAACCGCGCCAGCGGTGTCATCGCCATGCGCGGTCACAAAGGCCGGAATATCAGAAAACCGAAGCCGAGCCAGATAGGCATCGACCCAAAAGCGCGCGGTCAGACGGCTCATGCGTTTCCGTCTTTGAAATCAAGTCCCATCTCCGAATAGCGTTCGGATTCTTCGAGCCAGTTCGGGCGGACCTTGACCTGCAGGAACAGATGCACCTTGCGGTCCAGGAACTCTTCCAACTCGGCGCGGGCGGCCTGGCTGACGGCCTTGATGGTTTCGCCGCGCTTGCCCAGAACGATGCCCTTGTGACCATCGCGAACCACATAAATGATCTGGTCGATCTTGGCGGAGCCATCCTTGCGCTCTTCCCAGTTCTCGGTCTCGACGGTCAACTGGTAGGGCAGTTCCTGATGCAAGCGGAGCGTCAGTTTCTCGCGGGTCATCTCTGCCGCGATCATGCGCATGGGCAGATCAGCGATCTGATCCTCAGGGTAAAGCCACGGCCCCTCGGGGACCTGCTCTGCCAGCCAATGGCGCAGATCCTCGACCCCGTGACCGCGTTCGGCGGAAATCAGGAAGGTTTCGGAGAATTCATAGGCGTCGTTCAGCTTCTTGGTCAGCGCGAGGAGGTCCTCGGCCTGCACCTTGTCGATCTTGTTGATCGCCAGCGCCACAGTGCGGCCCTTGCCGATGTCGGCCAGCCCTTCAAGGATGCGCTCCACGCCTTCGGTAACGCCGCGATGGGCCTCGATCAGCAGCACCACGACATCCGCATCCGCTGCGCCGCCCCAAGCGGCCGCTACCATGGCGCGGTCCAGTCGGCGGCGCGGTTTGAACAGGCCGGGCGTGTCGACAAACACAAGCTGGCTGTCGCCCTCCATCGCCACGCCCCGGATTCGAGCGCGGGTGGTCTGTACCTTGTGAGTCACGATCGAGACCTTGGCCCCCACCATGCGGTTCAAAAGGGTGGATTTGCCTGCGTTCGGCTCTCCGATCAGGGCAATGAACCCGGCGCGTGTGGTCATGTGTCTTGCTCCAATCGTGTCAAAAGCGCCTTGGCAGCGGCCTGTTCAGCCTGCCGTTTCGACCCGGCGCTGGCCTGTTCCTCAGTCCCGTCATCCAGTCGGACCGCGATGGTAAAGATCGGCTGGTGATCCGGGCCTTCGCGGGCAACCTGCACATAGGCCGGCGGGTTCTGGCGGCGCGCCTGCACATATTCCTGCAAAGCGGTCTTCGGGTCGCGGGCGTCGTCCTCGACCTTGCCGATACGCGATCCCCACAGCCGCAGGATCATCTCCTGCGCTGCTTCGAACCCGGCGTCCTTGTAGACGGCGGCGATTACCGCCTCCATCGCATCGCCCAGCAGGGCCTCCTTGCGGCGCCCGCCGGACATCATTTCAGACCGGCCCAGTTTCAAGACGGACCCAAGGTCGATCTCGCGGGCGACATCGGCGCAGGCTTCCTTGCGCACCAGCGCGTTAAAGCGCGGCGCGAGCTGGCCTTCGGTCGCGGTCTTGTCATGTTCCAACAGCGCGGTGGACATCACGAGGCCCAGCACCCTATCGCCCAGGAATTCCAGCCGCTGGTTGTCCTTACGGTTCGGCGAAGACACCGAAGCATGGGTCAGCGCGCGCAGCAAAAGTTCGGGCCGGGCAAAGCTGTGCCCGATCCGATCCTCAAATGCCCGCATGTCTTTAGACAGTTTCACTCGATCCCCTTGAAGAAACGATCACCACGCCAGGTCCAGAAATACAGCATCGAGCGCCCGGCAGAAGAGAACATGATGCGATCCGCGCGCCCGATCAGGTTTTCAAACGGTACGAAGCCGACACCACCGGCAGATTGCGGCAGGCGGCTGTCGCTGGAATTGTCGCGGTTGTCGCCCATGAAGAAATAATGGCCTTCGGGCACCTGATAAACGCCCGTGTGATCCATGCCCTGATTGGCGATATTCAGGATTACATGCTCCACCCCACCCGGCAAGGTTTCGATCTGCCGTGATTTGGCACAGGTCGCGCCCTCACCCACCGGTGCGTTCTCGCAGCGCGGGTAAGAGCCGATCGGCCCCTGACGCTCCATCAGCTCCTCGAAATCGCCTGCGTCCTGCAGCGCGACAGCAGTGCCATTGATCTGCAGAACGCCATTGGTCACCTGAATACGGTCGCCAGGCAGGCCAATCAGTCGCTTGATGAAATCAGTGCCTGTCACCGGATGCCGGAAGACGACAACATCACCGCGCTCGGGCTCGCTACCCAGAATGCGGGTGTTTTCCCCATCCAGAAAGCCGCAGATGTCGCTGGCATCGACGTCGATCCCGATACTGCCCAGCCGTACGCTGGGGCAGGAAGCATAGGAGTAACCGTACGCCATCTTGTTCACGAACAGGAAATCACCAATCAGCAGCGTCTCCTTCATCGAACCCGAAGGGATCCAGAACGGCTGAAAGAACAACGTCCGGAACACGCCGGCAATCAGCAGCGCGTAGACAATGGTCTTTATCGTCTCAAGGATCGAGTGTCCGGCATGGGATTTGGCCGTCATCAGGCTCTCCGGTGTTGTAGGTTGGGTCGGGGGCTACATGCGGCCCGGCTGGGTCTAAGTCAAGCATCCCCGCCGGATTCCCCCGCTGCGTCAGCAAAGGGTCGCGCTTCGATCATCACGATGGCCTGCGCCCAGGGGTGATCATCGGTCAGGGTGACATGGATATGCGCCTCGTGGCCCGGCGGGGTCATCTTGGCGAGTCTGTCCGCAGCCCAGCCGGTCACATGCATGACGGGCTGGCCGGTGCGCAGGTTGCTAACGGACATGTCTTTCCAGGCGATGCCCATGCGCAGCCCGGTTCCCAGCGCCTTGGAACACGCCTCCTTGGCCGCCCAGCGTTTTGCATAGGTGCCCGCCACATCACGGCGACGCTCGGACTTGCGCTGTTCGACCTCGGTAAAGACCCGGTTGCGGAACCGGTCGCCAAAACGGTCCAGCGTGCGCTGGATGCGGTCAATGTTGGCCAGATCGGTCCCGATGCCAAGGATCATGAAGCACCCATGGCGGTCAGTCCCGCTCTTCTTTCTTGAGGATCGCGGTCAGTTGGGATTTCGCACCCATGCCGGTAAAGAACCGCACCAGCACAAGCCCCAGCGCCGCCTGCAGCAGCGCTCCCCCAAACAGGACACTGGCCCCAACCGGATCGCTCATCATCTGACGCAGCGGCGGCATGATGAGGCTGAGAAGCACCACGAAAATCAGGCTCAGCCCAAGGATCATCAGCGCCGCAGCCTTTGCAAACCGCCACAGGACGGCGCTTTCCGGCACCGCACGTTCTGCCTTGGCATATCGTTGCCCTTCGACCATCGCCGCAACGATGGCAGGAATGATGCTCATCCCGCCATTGGCAATGTTATGACCCAAAAGGACCTGCACGGCATAGACAACCGCGATCACCCCCAGGCCCGTAGCGACATAGACCAGCGTAAAGCGTTTGAGGTTCATGCCTCCGCCCCGCTGCGCGCGGCATCCATCCGGCGGCGCATTTCCGCGATGGCTGCAGGCAGCCCCACGAACAGGGCTTCGCCGATCAGGAAATGACCGATGTTCAGCTCCATGACCTGCGGAAGGGCGGCGATGGGACCAACGCTGTCGTAGGTCAGACCGTGTCCGACATGGACCTCCAGCCCCAGATCATGCGCATAGGCGGCCATTTCGGTGATCTTCGCCAGTTCGGCGTCGCGCTCATCCCAGCGACCTTCGGCCCAGGCATCCGCATAGGCACCTGCGTGCAATTCGATCACCGGCGCGCCGATGCGGTGGCTGGCTTCGACCTGAGCCTTGTCGGCAGCGATGAACATCGACACCCGGCTGCCCGCCTCGCGCAGGGGGGTGACATACTCGGCCAGCGCATTGTCATTCCCGGCCACGTCAAGCCCGCCCTCGGTGGTGCGCTCTTCGCGTTTCTCGGGCACCAGGCAGATCGCATGGGGCTTGTGACGCAGGGCGATGGCCTGCATTTCTTCAGTGGCAGCCATTTCAAAATTCAGCGGCGCCTGCAGCACCTGCATCATGCCTTCGATGTCGCTGTCGATGATATGGCGGCGGTCTTCGCGCAGGTGTGCAGTGATCCCGTCGGCGCCTGCGTTCTGCGCCAGCAGAGCGGCGCGCACCGGATCCGGGTTGTCGCCGCCGCGGGCGTTGCGCACGGTGGCCACGTGGTCGATGTTGACGCCCAGCCTCAACCTGTTCTGTGCCTTGTTCTCTGCCATGGTCCTCGGTCCTGAAAGGAATGTCCTGCGCCAGAGACTAGACAGGCAAACTCTGGGGGCAACCCCGATTTTCCATCCTGTTTCGGGAAACCACGGCGGTCTAATCCGCGCGGCGTTTCACACGCGCACCCAGCGATGACTTGAGGCTGGTTTTCAACCCCTTCTTCGCCGGAGGTTCTGTGCTTTCCGCACCTTCCAGCGCGGCGCGGCGTTTGATCTCTTCAAACTTGGCCTTGATCTTGGCCCGGCGGCGCTGCTGATAGGCCCGGATCAGCGGCAGGCTGACCATATAGCAAACCGTAGCGCAGATGATGCCCGGAATGATGCCGCCGATCATATAGGGATAGAACACCTCGTTGTAGAACACCTGCAACCCGTGCCAATCCGCCGGGCGGTCACTGTAGAGGGCAAAGAGGTTGTTCTTCAGATCGTCACCGGCAGCGAAAAATTTGCCCACCAGAGACTTGTCCACTTCCTCGTCAAAATGGGTGCCCAGCAGCCAGTGGCCGGTCTGCAGCGAGGCCACCCCGATCGGCACATAGGTCAGAGGGTTGCCGAAGAAGGTCGAGCTGAGCGCCGCAAGGATATTGCCATTCATCACCCGCGCGATGATCGCCGCCACAACGAAATGCATCCCGTAGAACGGTGTGAAGGTGGTAAAGACCCCAGCCCAGATGCCGCGGGCAATGCGTTCAGGCGAATCGGGAAGCCTGCGAACGCGGTGCTTGACGTAGTGAAACGCCCGGGTCCAACCGCCCCGAGGCCAGAAAAAATCCGCAACCGCACGAAGGGGCGGACGTCTGTCCCGGCGCCTGAATACCAACGGTCTGCGTCCTTCCCGGTTCCAGCCGAACCATTATCCCGGAATTGTGTGCTTTACCGGTTTTTCCCTGAACCGCACCACTTCGGCGACATGACTTTCCGCCTCCAACGTCAACATGAGGGAATGGAGCTGTTCCACATCCCGTAGCTCGACATTGATCATAAGCCGGTAAAAGTCTGGTTTCCGATCTACAAATTCCAGGTCCGAAATATTGGCCTTCTTCTCACCAATCAATGTACAAATCCGCCCCAGCACGCCTGCATCGTTGCCGACGATCATCTCAAGCGTGGTGTTGTAGACGGCCGGGTGGGTGCCGCTATGCCAATGCACATCGACCCAGCGCTCTGGCTGCTCTTCGAATTCGCCCAGCCGGTCACAATCGGCCGCATGCACGACTACGCCTTGGCCGCGGTAGGTGATGCCGATGATCCGCTCCCCAGGCAGGGGCTGGCAGCATGGCGCGCGTTCAAAGCTTTGCCCCGGCTCCAGACCGATCACCGCGCGGCGCGGCGAGATTTCCTCGCTCTCGTGGGCGGTCAGCTCAGGATAGACCGCCTGAACCACATCATGGGCCACGATCTCTGCCGCGCCCAGACGGGCAAGCAGTTCATCGACAGTGCCGACGCGCAGCGCCCGGGCCGCTGTTTCCAGCGCCTTGTCTGTTGCCTTGCGGTTCACATGCTCAAAGGCCGAGCGCGCCAATTCATGCCCCAGCTTGACGAAGCGTGCCCGGTCCGCTTCACGCAGCGAACGGCGGATGGCGGTGCGAGCCTTGCCAGTGGTGGCGATTTCCAGCCAGCTGACCTGCGGCGTCTGTCCTTCGGCGGTGATCACCTCGACCGACTGGCCATTGCGCAGCCGCGACCATAGCGGCACCCGGATGCCATCCACCTTGGCGCCAACGCAAGCATGGCCGATACGAGTGTGGATTGCATAAGCGAAGTCGATCGGCGTCGCGCCCTTGGGCAGCTTGATCACGTCCCCCTTGGGGGTGAAGCAGAAGACCTGGTCGGAATACATCTCCAGCTTGACCGCTTCGAGGAATTCATCGTGATCCTCCTCGGCGTCGAACTGTTCGGTGAGCGAGGAAATCCATTTCGCCGGATCCACCGCAAATGGGTTTTCCGAGCGCACGCCATCGCGATAGGACCAATGCGCGGCAACGCCGGTTTCGGCCACATCGTGCATCTGGCGGGTGCGGATCTGCACCTCGACACGCTTGCCGTCACGCCCCGACACCGTGGTGTGGATCGAACGATACCCGTTGGACTTCGGCTGACTGATGTAATCCTTGAACCGGCCCGGAACCGCGCGCCAGCGCTGGTGAATGGCGCCCAGCGCGCGATAGCTGTCTTCTTCGGACTGGGTGATCACACGGAAACCGTAGATATCGGAGAGGCGCGAGAACCCCTGATCCTTGGCCTGCATCTTGCGCCAGATCGAATAAGGCTTCTTGGCGCGGCCAAAGACTTCGGCTTCGATCCCGGCCTTTTCCAACTCGGCGCGCATATCGCCGGTGATCCGGTGGATCACATCGCCGGTTTCCCGCTGCAATGTCACGAAACGGCGGATGATCGACTGGCGGCCCTCGGGGTTCAGCACCCGGAACGCCAGATCCTCCAGCTCTTCGCGCATCCACTGCATGCCCATGCGTCCGGCCAGAGGCGCGTAGATATCCATGGTTTCGCGGGCTTTCTGCGCCTGTTTTTCCGGGCGCATCGCCTTGATCGTGCGCATATTGTGCAACCGGTCAGCCAGCTTCACCAGGATCACCCGCAGATCCTTGGACATCGCCATGAACAGCTTGCGGAAGTTTTCCGCCTGCTTGGTTTCCCGGCTCGACAGTTGCAGGTTGGTCAGCTTGGTGACCCCATCAACCAGCATGGCCACCTCATCGCCAAATCGGCGGGCAACCTCGTCATAAGACGCTTTGGTATCTTCGATGGTGTCGTGCAGGAGCGCGGTGATGATGGTCGCATCATCAAGGCGCTGCTCGGTCAGGATCGCTGCGACGGCCACCGGATGGGTGAAATAGGGTTCACCCGAGTGGCGGAACTGGCCTTTGTGCATCTCTTCGCCAAAGGCATAGGCTTCGGCGATGCGATCCGCGTTTGTTTTGGGGTTATAGTTGCGGACCAGAGCAATCAGATCTCCGGCGGAAATTTCAGCAGAAGTCATATCCGGTCCGCAGCCTCAGGTAGCAATCTCTGCGCCGCTCAGCCCTGGCTCTGGGCCTCCATCAGCGCACGCAGCAGTTTTTCCTCGGACATGTCGTCCTCGGAGGGTTTGTCGTTGTCGGCCCCCATCAGAAGCGCCATCGAATCCTCTTCGGGCTCGTCGACTTCGATCTGGGTCTGGTTGCTTTCGATCAGACGCTCACGCAGCTCGTCGGCGCTCTGGGTCTCTTCTGCGATCTCACGCAGCGACACGACAGGGTTCTTGTCGTTGTCACGCTCCACGGTGATCGGGGCGCCTGCGGAAATTTCGCGGGCACGATGGGCCGCAAGCATTACCAGCTCAAACCGGTTGGGGACTTTGTCTACGCAATCTTCAACCGTCACGCGGGCCATGGGCGACTCTCCAAAATATTAGTGGGTCCGGAAGGGAGACTTCTACGCCCATATGTTTTTATTGACAAGCGAAGAAAACCCCGAAACGGGTCAATATATCGGGATAACGCTGTCGATATCTGCTCTTGGCAGGGCATCCCGCATCTGGGCGGCTGTTTTTTGCAGCACAGGATGACACCAGTCCGGCGCGATGTCGCACAGCGGCACCAGAACAAAGGCGCGGTCCTGCACCCGCGGATGCGGTAGAATCAGTTGGTCCGGCGTTGCCTTCATCTGCACTTCTAGCGGCAGATCGCGCCAGCGGACATATTCATCCTGATCCGGCAGGACACTGTCTCCTAACGAGATCAGATCGAGATCAAGCGTCCGCATACCCCAGCGCTCTCCGCGCTCGCGGGCATAATGCGCCTCGATCTCGTGCAGCCGGGTCAGCAGTGCCTGCGCAGAAAGGCTTGTTTCGATCTCAACGACAGCATTGGCATAGTCGGGCCCGGCACCCGCAGGAAAACTGGGCGTCCTGAAAAACCGGGAAACCGCGCGCAAGGAAATTCCCGCACCGGGCAATTCCCCGACGGCCGCCGCAAGGGTGTCTTGCGGCAACAAATCGCGCAGGTTCAGGTTTCCCCCCAGCGCGATCAGTGATTTTGACCGGTTTTCGGTCATTTTGGCCTCGCTTCCGAAAATCCTTCCACTTGCGGCAGATGTCAAATAACTTACATTAAGTCCACCTGTTTCGCCGCTTTTTAGCATTCACTCACGGTACACTGGCGGAATAGTTATATCGGAAGGACAATTTTGATGTTTTACAAAGACGAACGGCTTGCGCTGTTCATCGATGGATCGAATCTATACGCAGCCGCCAAGGCATTGGGTTTTGACATCGATTACAAGCTTTTGCGGCAAGAATTCATGCGTCGCGGCAAGCTTCTGCGGGCCTTTTATTATACGGCACTGCTGGAAAATGACGAGTATTCTCCGATCCGTCCTCTGGTCGACTGGCTGCATTACAATGGCTTCACCATGGTTACAAAGCCAGCCAAGGAATACACTGACAGCATGGGCCGCCGGAAGGTCAAAGGAAACATGGATATCGAACTGACCGTCGATGCCATGGAGCTGGCGCCACGTGTGGACCATATCGTGCTGTTCTCAGGAGATGGCGACTTCCGCCCGCTGATCGCCAGCCTGCAGCGGCAGGGCGTCCGGGTATCGGTGGTCTCAACCATCCGCAGCCAGCCGCCGATGATCTCGGACGAACTGCGCCGTCAGGCCGACAATTTCATCGAGCTGGAAGAGCTCAAGGATGTGATTGGCCGCCCGCCGCGCGAATACCCGAACGAGCAGCGCACCCCCGCAGCGGCCCAGTCCTGACCTCACACAGCTAAATATTGGGGCTGCTCCGCCCTTCAGATATCAAAACAAAAGAAAGGCGCCCAACCACTCGGGGCGCCTTTCTTTGTATTCCGGTCCTTTGTCGAACAGAAACTGCAGGAAACACCGGCCGTTCTCGGCTCCCCCGCCCCCTTCTACCTTCGGGCTTTTATCCTCCGGCAGAACGGGCAGCAGGCGGTGGCCGCCCCAGCCCCTGCGGCAGCGCCGAGCCCGATGGCATATGAACGTTCAAAACCTTTTCAAGCGCGGCAATGGTCACCGGCTTTGACAAGTAGTCATCCATGCCCGCCGCAAGGCATTTATCCGCCTCCCCTTCCAGCGCATTGGCCGTGACGGCAATCACCGGCGTATGACCGCGCCCGTCCCGGGCCTCGGCCGCGCGCAGGGCGGCCGTCAGCTCAAACCCATCCATCGTCGGCATCTGGCAATCCGTCAGCACAAGGTCAAACTGACCGGTCTCCCAGGCCTCAAGGCATTCCTTGCCGTCCCGGACAATCGTTGCGGAATACCCCAGCAGTTCCAATTGGGATTCAAAAACGGCCTGATTTATCTCGTTGTCCTCAGCCACCAGGATGCGCCCGCCGACATGTCCCGACGCTTCAGAAACGGGGGCGCCCCGCGTCTGGTCCTGCGGCGCCGCCCTACCGGACAGGTAAGCCAGACCGTCCCAGAAATGTTTGGGGATCACCGGCAGGTCCTGAACCGAATACCGTCCCGGGGCGCGAATGCCCATGACATCAGTCCGGTCGCGGCTCAGGGACAGCAGCTTGACGCCTGGCGCTTCTTCTTCGATCCGGCTGCGCAGCCATTCACTGGTGCGATCCTGCTCGGTCGGTGCCGTCAGCACAAAGATCTTGTCGGGTCCCGCCTTGCGCGCGATCGCCATGTACTCATCCCGGTTTGCGACCCATTTAATATCGCAATCCGCCGCCAGCGCATAAGAAGACCAGCAGGCCCGATCAGTGCCCTTGGGCAGCATGGCAACGACTTGTTTCCCCGACAGCCGCAGGCATTTGAGCGGGCCGGAGGCATCCGCCACCGGCAGCCGCAGGGTAAAAGTCGCCCCGTCTCCCAGAGTACTATCGACCGAGATTTCGCCGCCCATCTTCTCTGCAAGCTGCTTGACGATGGTCAGCCCCAGACCATTGCCCTGGATCATACGCTTGACCACATCCCCAGAGCGTTCAAAGGGCTGAAAGATCGCCTTCTGAACCTCTGCATCCATGCCGATACCATTATCTTCGACAACGAACTCGATCCAGTCGTCCCCCTGCAACTGCACCCGCAAGCTGACCTGGCCAACGGGTTCATCCGACTGCGGTGCCGAAAACTTGATCGCATTTCCGAGCAGATTCAGCAGCACCTGACGCAGACGACCGGCGTCTCCCAAGATAGAATCCGGCAGGTTCGCCTGCACCGACAGGGACAATTCGACCCGTTTCTGATCTGCATGGGCCCGCAGGGTTTCGGCGACGCTTTCGACAACGGGCAACAAACGCATCGGCGCATTCGACAGCTCCATCTTGCCCGCTTCGATTTTCGACACGTCCAGAATATCGTCAATGATCCACAGCAAGGAAGACGACGACTCCTTGATCGCATGCAGGATACGCCGCTGTTCCGGGGAAAGCTCGGTGCTCTCCAGAATTTCGACCATGCCGATGACCCCGTTCATCGGGGTACGGATTTCATGGCTCATCGCGGCCAAAAACTCGCTTTTGGCACGATTGGCCTTGCGCTCTTTCTGATGCGATTTCCACAGTTCCTGACCATAGGAATCCGTCAGCTGCCCAAAGGCCATCATCTCGATCATGATAATGCCGAAGACGGTCAGCATGATCGGTATCGACAGGTAGGTCCGAGAAAATTCCTCGTCAAAGATCGGAGAGCCAAAGTAATCATAGCCCAGCAGCCGGTACCCGATCCAGGCACACAGAACCGCCACGATCAGCCCGATAATATAGGGCTTTTCCCGCTTCAGAGAGAAGGCCATGAACGGCCCGCCGAGAAGCGCCACGAACATGAACTCGACGCTGCTGGCCGGGTGCAGGTTGAAAACCCCGCCCAGAACCGTGCACAGGCCGGCGACGAACCAGATTAGCCGCGCCGCCATTTTGTGCCGCGTGCGCATCAGATACCAGGCAGCCGCTGAACCGGCGCCGGCGATCAGGGCGATTTCGACGACCGTCAGCTCTCCCATGTAGATGCCAAAACCCATCCACAGAACACTCATCACCACAACAAGATTGGCCGTGGTCCGTACCGTACGGAACCGGCGTTCCATACTGTCCTCGACCGCGCGCCATTCAGCGGTGCTGCTGATTTTCTTTGTACTCGCTACGTCCGCCACTCCGGCCCCCAAGACCAAACGCTCGCCCTGTAAAGAGGGTTTCGCGAAAACCGGTGTTTTCAGTCCCACACTCCAACCGCAGGCAAAGCACTGAAATCACCTTATCCAAAACAGTAGCCTGCCTGCATCAGGTTAACATTCCGTCATTTCTGCGACAATCTACAGTCGTTTTCAGCAGGATGCCCTAGGGTGGCCTGCAACAGGCAGCTGCCTCTGGACCTTGCGGCCGGAAAACCCTACCTCTGCCGTGCAAGGAGATGCGCGACCATGACTTCAGACCTGTCCTCCGGCCAGCAGGCCCAGACCAATCAGCCCGCGAAGCCGGCCCTGACCCTTTACCTAGCCGCCCCGCGTGGTTTTTGCGCGGGCGTGGACCGGGCGATCAAGATCGTGGAGATGGCGCTGGAGAAATGGGGCGCACCGGTCTACGTGCGCCATGAGATCGTGCACAACAAATACGTTGTTGATGGGCTGCGCGCCAAAGGCGCCGTCTTTGTCGAGGAACTGGACGAATGCCCCCTCGACCGCCCCGTGATCTTCTCCGCGCATGGGGTTCCGAAATCCGTCCCCGCCGAAGCGGAAAAACGTCAGATGGTCTATGTGGACGCCACCTGCCCGCTGGTGTCCAAGGTCCATATCGAGGCCCAGCGCCACGCCGAGGCGGGCCTGCAGATGATCATGATCGGCCACAAGGGCCACCCAGAGACAATCGGCACCATGGGCCAATTGCCCGAAGGCGAGGTTCTTCTGGTCGAAACCCCCGGTGACGTCGCCTCGGTCGAGGTCCGCGATCCGGACCGGCTCGCCTATGTGACGCAAACCACCTTGTCGGTGGACGACACCAAGGACATCGTTGCAGCGCTTGAGGCGCGGTTTCCCAATATCGTCGGCCCCCACAAGGAAGACATCTGCTATGCCACCACCAACCGCCAGGAAGCGGTAAAGGCCGTGGCGCCAAAATCCGACGCGCTGCTGGTGGTCGGCGCGCCCAATTCCTCCAATTCGCGGCGCCTGGTCGAAGTCGGTGCCAAGGCGGGCTGCGCTTATTCACAGCTTGTGCAGCGGGCCGAGAATATCGACTGGCGCGCCCTGGAAGGGATCCGCAGCATCGCCATCACCGCAGGCGCCTCTGCGCCGGAACTGCTGGTGAACGAGGTCATCGATGCCTTCCGTGCCCGTTTCGATGTCACCGTCGACATCGTGGAAACCGCGGTCGAGCGGGTCGAGTTCAAAGTTCCCCGCGTGCTGCGCGCCCCGGCCTGAAGCGGACCAGAACCGGGTCGGCCTTTATAGCAGACGGATCCCAAACACGCGCGACAGATCTGCCGCGTGCCGGGACTCCCCTGAACAGGCGCGGCGTGTTAGCAGTTGATCAACACCACTGCGCCGCAAGGAGGCCCGAGAGATGATTTCAATGCAGTTCCTGATCACCGCCCTTGTGGTTGTCATCGCGCCCGGCACCGGGGTCGTCTACACGCTGGCGCTTGGGCTTGGTCAAGGGACCCGGGCTGCCCTCTGGGCGGCGCTTGGCTGTACCTTCGGCATCCTTCCCCATCTGGCAGCTGCAACGTTGGGCCTTGCTGCCGTGCTGCACAGTTCCGCCCTGCTGTTTCAGGTCGTCAAACTGGCAGGGGTTGCCTATCTGCTGTATCTGGCCTGGCAGGCGCTGAAATCCGGTGGTGCCCTCTCGATCACCTCGGACAGCCGCCCGCAATCAGGCCTGCGCATCGCCCGGCGCGGCGCGCTGATCAATATCCTGAACCCGAAACTGTCGGTCTTCTTCCTCGCTCTGCTGCCGCCCTTCCTGTCGGGCATCCCGGAGAGCGCCACCGCCGAGATGACCCTTCTCGGCGCCGTATTCATGGTGCTGACCTTTGTGGTTTTTGTTCTTTATGGCATCTTTGCCGCCAAGGCGCGCGACTTCGTTCTTGGCTCTGAACGGGTGCTGACTTGGCTGAACCGTGGCTTTGCCGCGATTTTTGCCGCTCTTGCCGTGCGGCTGGCGGCAGAACGGGCATGAACCGTATCCCGCTTGTTCCTCTGATCCTGGGCCTCACCGGTCTGATCCCCTTTGTCTGGGGCGCGGCCACGCTTTGGCTGCCCGACCTTCAGGCCTGGGGCAGCAGCCATTTGGGTCCGCGGTTCGTCGGCCCCTATGTACAGCTGTTCTATGGCTCGGTAATCCTCAGCTTCATGTCCGGCGTCCTTTGGGGGTTTGCCACAAAAACGAGCGGTGCCAAGGCCGCCGCCGGGTACACCCTGTCGGTGATACCAGCCCTCTGGGCATTCTTCATGACCGGCGGCGGGCCGCTGAGTGCCGGAACCAACCTTATCTACGGTTTCGCAGGGCTGCTGCTGCTGGACTGCGTCTTTTCCATCTGGAACCTGACCCCGCCCTGGTGGCTGCGTCTGCAGGTGCTGCTGACGCTGGTGGTCATCCTCTCCCTCTCAGCCGGAGTATACCTGTGAGCGATACCGAAACCATCAAGGTCTATGATGCCCGCGCGAAAGACTACGCCGCGCTGAACCAGGACTACCTCAGCAGCGATCCTAGGCTAGCCGCCTTTATCGCGGCCTGCCCTGCGAATGGCCGGGTTCTGGATCTGGGCTGCGGGCCGGGCACCTCGGCCGGGGTGATGGCAGAGGCAGGCCTGCGGGTGGACGCCACGGATGCCTCCGCCGAAATGACTGCCCTTGCCGCGCAGATTGACGGCGTCAACGCCCGGCAAGCGCGCTTTGACGAGATCACCGGAGACGGGATCTACGACGGGATCTGGGCCAACTTCAGCCTGCTGCACGCCCCGCGCAGCGACATGCCCCGGCATCTGCAGGATATCCACCGGGCATTGAAACCCAATGGCGCCTTTTACATTGCGCTCAAGCTCGGTAAAGGCGAGGCCCGCGACACCATTGGCCGCCTTTACACCTACTACGAGGAAGACGAATTGATCGATCTGCTGACCACCGCCGGTTTCACCCCTCTGGACCGCAGCCACGGCAAAGGCCCCGGACTGGATGGCTCGGTTTCCCACTGGATTTCGGTGGCCACCCATGGCTGATCTGTTTGCCTATACCGATGGCGCCTGCTCGGGCAATCCCGGTCCCGGCGGCTGGGGCGTGCTGCTGCGCGCGATGGACGGCGATGAGATCGTCAAGGAACGCGAGCTGAAGGGCGGCGAGCCAGAGACCACAAATAACCGGATGGAGCTTCTGGCGGCGATCAACGCGCTGGAGAGCCTCAGCCGTCCGACGAAAATTACCATCGTTACTGACAGTAACTACGTGAAGAACGGCATCACCGGCTGGATCTTCGGCTGGAAGAAGAACGGCTGGAAGAACGCTGCCAAGAAACCCGTGAAAAACGCCGAGCTGTGGCAGCGTCTGGATGCGGCGCAGCACCAGCACGACGTGACATGGGAATGGGTCAAGGGCCACGCCGGGCATCCCGAAAACGAACGCGCCGATGAGCTGGCCCGCGCCGGCATGGCACCTTTCAAACCCGGCAAACGTAAATCGGCCTGAGACGGATCCGTCCCCGGCCCGGCTAACTCCGCAGCACCGCCCAAGGGTCATTGCGACCATGAGTTTTCTGACACTGCTTGATTACGCTTCGGTGCTGGTCTTTGCCCTGACCGGCGCGTTGGTGGCTAGCCGGGCACAACTCGATGTCGTCGGCTTTGCCTTTGTGGCCTGCCTGACTGCGGTAGGTGGCGGTACGGTGCGCGATCTGTTGCTGGACCGGCATCCGGTGTTCTGGGTGGATGATCCCAATTTCATCCTGCTGGCAGCGGGGGCCGCCGGTATCGTCTTTGTCACCGCCCACTTAGTGGAAAGCCGGATGAAATGGGTGATCTGGCTCGACAGTTTTGCCCTTGCCGTGGCGGTCCCGGCAGGCACTGGCGCAGCGCTGGCCATGGGCAAACCGCCGGTGGTCGTGGTCTTGATGGGCATGGCAACCGGATCGCTCGGCGGGTTGATGCGCGATGTGGTCTGCAACGAGGTGCCGCTGGTGCTAAAACAGGGCGAGCTTTACATCTCCTGCGCCATGGCGGGGGCGATCACTGCCGTAACCGCCATCTGGGCGGGGCTGGACACCGGGCCTGCCCTGCTGGCCTGCGGCGCAGTCTGCTGGGGACTTCGCGCGGGGTCCATCGCCTTTGGCTGGCACCTGCCAGTCTACAAAAGCCGACCGCCGCGCAGCTAAGGCTGCTACTTTTGCAGGTATTTCTGCCAGAGCCAGATCAGCAGCAGCGCCCCCAGCACCGCCCCGACCAGACCGGAGAGCATCCCCACCACCGCCAGCAGCGTGCGCAGCACCAACCCGCCAATCAGGGCGCCCGCGATGCCGATCGCCACGGTGGTGATGATATCCGCCTCGATCCGCATCATCCGCGTGGCCAGAAACCCGGCTGCGGCCCCGATGATGATAAGCGCGACAATGGACATCTGATTTCCTCCAATGGCTTGGCACGAGGATCAGCGCCCCGCTAGAGAAAAGGATGGCATTCACGCCCGGCAAAGGAAAGACGCAGCAGACCCGTTAAAGCCTGACACCCCTCGCCACCGGAAAGCCACGCAGAAAGATCTCGCGATCCTGCGCACCCTTGCCCGCCCGCTGCAGGCGCAACAGCTCGACCGCGCCGCTGCCACAGGCAACGGTCAGGGCATCGTCCAGCACCTCACCCGCTTCGCCGCTACCATCGGCAAGGCGCGAGGCAAGCAGTTTTACCCGCTGGCCATCAATCTCGCACCAGGCGCCCGGGAAGGGCGACAGGCCGCGAATCTTGCGATCCACCTCTTCCGCCGGGCGCGACCAGTCGATCTGCGCCTCGCTCTTGTCGATCTTGCTGGCGTAGGTGACACCGTCTTCGGGCTGCACCTCAGGCACAAGCTCGGTTAGCTTCTCCAGCGCCTCGACGATCAGGCCAGCTCCCATCGTGGAGAGCCGGTCGTGCAATTGCGCAGTGGTTTCTTCGGCCCCTATGGCGGTGGCGCGGCGCATCAGAACCGGGCCGGTATCCAGTCCGGCCTCCATCTGCATGATGCAGATGCCGGTCTTCGCATCCCCAGCCATGATGGCACGGTGGATCGGCGCCGCCCCGCGCCAGCGCGGCAACAGGCTGGCGTGGATATTGAGACAGCCATGTTTCGGCGCGTCCAGCACCGCCTGCGGCAGGATCAGCCCATAGGCCACCACCACGGCGACATCCGCGCCGAGAGCAGCAAACTCTGCCTGTTCCTCGGCACCTTTCAGAGAGACCGGATGGCGCACCTCAAGGCCCAGCGCCTCGGCTCGGGCATGGACCGGTGTCGGGCGATCCTTCTTGCCACGTCCCGCCGGGCGCGGCGGTTGGCAATAGACGGCGGCGATTTCGCGACCGGCCTCGACCAGCGCATCCAGCACCGGTACGGAAAAATCGGGCGTTCCCATAAAGACGACACGCATGGGCCAGATCTCCCTTAACCGGTCAGTTTCTTGGATTTGCGGATCAGCATATCGCGCTTCACCTTGCTGAGGCGGTCGATGTAAAGCTTACCATCCAGATGGTCGATCTGGTGCTGCACCGAGGTCGCCTCGATCCCGACGAAATCCCGCTCGGTGATCTCGCCAGTCTCATCCATATAGCGCACGGTGACAGCGCGGGGGCGTTTCACCTTGGCCGACACGCCCGGCAAGTTGGGCGAGGCCTCGTCATGTTCGCGCAGCTGGGTGGAGGAATGCAGGATCTCGGGGTTCGCCATCCGTACTGCCTTGCCGCGCTCGGTCGAGCCATCCACCACCGCAAGGCGCAGCATCACGCCAATCTGGTTGGCGCCAAGGCCAACGCCCGGCATCGCCTCCATCGTGTCGATCATGTCCTGCCAAATCTGCCGGATCTCATCTGTGATCTCTGTCACCTCTTCGGCGCGGGTGCGCAGGCGCTTGTCGGGCCAGGGCAGGCAGGGGCGGACAGTCATTCTGTGGTCCCTTTCCGGGCGTTGTATTCCGCCTCGACCACAGCGCGGGCCTCAGCGTCGAGGTGGTCAAAGGTCACGGTGCCATTGAGATGGTCGAATTCATGCTGGATGCAGCGGGCCTCGAACCCGTCGAAATCGGCCATGTGAATGTCCCCTTCGGCAGCGGTCCATTGCACGGTGACCGCCACGGGGCGTTCGACCTGGACCATGACACCGGGGATCGACAGGCAGCCTTCCTCCATTGTCACCGGCACGCGTTCAACCGCCATGATCGACGGGTTGATCATGACCATGGGGGAGCGCTTCCCCTCTTTCCAGGTGCAATCCATCACGAAAAGGCGTTTCATCACCCCCACCTGCGGCGCGGCAAGACCCCGGCCATTGGCCGCGTACATGGTGTCGAACATATCGGCGATCAGATCGTCGAGCTGCTCCTGCTCCACCGGGGCGCAGCGCTGGCTGAGCCGGGGATCAGGCCATTTCAGGATCGGTAGAACCGCCATGGGCAAGCCCCCTCTTTCAGCGTTCCGGGCAGAGCTTTACTGCTCCCGGGCGCGCTCGCGTTTCAGCTTTTGCATTTTGCGGGTGATCATCTGCCGCTTCAGCGGTTTCAGGTAATCGATGAACAGTTTCCCGTTCAGATGGTCGATCTCGTGCTGCACGCAGGTCGCCCAGAGCCCGTCAAAGGTTTCGCGCTGCGCATTGCCGTCCCGATCCATCCATTCCACTTCGACCACTTTGGGGCGGGTGACTTCGGCGTATTGCTCGGGGATCGACAGGCAGCCTTCCTCGTAGACGTTGGTTTCGTCCGAAGATGCAATCACAGCGGGGTTGAACATCACCAGCGGGCGCGCATCGCCCTCGCCTTCCTTGGCGCAATCCAGTGCGATCACCCGTTGCAGGATGCCAACCTGCGGCGCCGCCAGACCGATGCCCGGCGCCGCATACATGGTTTCCAGCATGTCATCAGCCAGGGTGCGCAGATCGTCCGAAATATCGGCAACCGGTACGCAGACCTTTTTCAGGCGGGGGTCGGGATGGATCAGGATAGGACGTTTCATGCGCTTGATTTAGGCGATTGCACCCCGCCCTGCAACGCCCCCCTTGCGCGCAGCGTCATTGTGCGTAGCTTCTCTGCCAAACAACCGGAGTTTAAACCATGGATTTTGACACCCTGATCGACCGTCGCGGCACCCATTGCGCCAAATGGGACATGATGGAGAGCCTTTATGGCGTCTCGCCCGATGAAGGGCTTGCGATGTGGGTGGCCGATATGGATTTCCCGGTGCCCCCTGCGGTCACCGACAAGATGCGTGAAATGGCAGATCATGGCGTGTATGGCTATGTAAACTGTGACGAACCCTACAAGAACGCGATCCAATGGTGGATGCAGAACCGCCACGGCTGGCAGGTCGAAGCCGATGCGATCTTCACCACGACCGGCCTCGTGAACGGCGTCGGCATGTGCCTTGATACCTTCACCCAGCCGGGCGATGGCATCGTCCTGTTCACCCCGGTCTACCACGCCTTTGCCAAAGTGATCCGCAATGCGGGCCGCGAAGTGGTCGAGTGCCTGATGACCAACAATAACGGGCGTTACGAGATGGATTTCGACGCCTATGACGCGCAGATGACCGGCAAAGAAAAGATGGTGATCCTCTGCTCGCCGCACAATCCGGGCGGCCGCGTCTGGAGCCAGGAAGAGCTGCAGGCGGTTGCGGATTTCGCCAAACGCCACGACCTGATCCTGTTGTCGGACGAGATCCACCACGATCTGGTCTACCCCGGCCACACCCACATCCCGATGCAGAACGCCGTGCCCGAGGTGACCGAACGGCTCTTGATGCTGACCGCACCGTCGAAGACCTTCAACTTTGCCGGGCTGCACACCGGTCAGGTGATCATCCCCGACCCGCATCTGCGCGAACAGTTCCAGCGCCGCATGCTGGCCCTGGCGCTGGCGCCGAATTCGGCCGGGCAATACGCCACCGCTGCCGCCTATTCCCCCGATGGCGCCGCATGGGCAGACCAGCTGATCGCCTATCTGGATGGCAACCGGAAGGTCTTTGACGCAGCGATCGAAAAGATCCCCGGCCTGTCCTCGATGCCGTTGGCAGCCACCTACCTGTCCTGGGTCGATTTCTCCGGCACCGGGATGAGCCGCGAGGAATTCACCAAACGGGTCGAACAGGGCGCAAAGATCGCCGCCAACCACGGCACCACCTTTGGCACCGGGGGCGAGAACTTCCTGCGGTTCAACCTCGGCACCCAGCGTTCCCGCATCGAGGAAGCCTGCCGCCGCCTGACCGAGGCTTTCTCGGATCTGCAGTAATTCCACAGAAGCAGGCGCAGCGATCACGCTGCGCCCGAAAATATCGGCCCGATCTTCGGGCTCGGAATTGGAATAGGTCAGAGCGGGCTCGTTTCAGGCCTCGCCATGCACCCCGTCATAAGCGATCAGAGCCACCGGCGCGTCCGGCGCGCGATAGAAATCCAGCGGCGCGGTGTCGGCGGCAGCAGTGGAACGCTTGAACTCGTACCGCATTTCGCCACCCTCCGCCTCAGAGGCGACGATCAGGCACTGCGAGATGTGGCGGGCACCATCATAGAGATCGACGAGGCCCCGCAGTTGCGGCGCGGTTGCCTCTTCCACCGAAAAACCGGTCTTCCACATGCGCAGAACCGGAAACTGAGACTCTCCGACCTGCACGCGCAGGCGACTTTTCTTTTTCAGCCCCTGAACGCGGGCGGCGTCCAGCGCCTCTTGAACGGCTTTCGGAACATAGGTGGTCATGGCATCTGCCTTTCCGGTGGATCATCTGATCGGCTCTGCTGAGCCTCTCTAGGGTGACTCATAATTGCCTAAAATCAAGTGAACTTTTTTCAATGCTGCGGCACCCGTGGCTGCTGCTTCCTGCAGGTTGTGCAGATCCGCAGGGAGGCTGCGCGCCTGTCGGCATGGGCGACACCCTCCGAAGTGCCTAGTTTGCGGGCATGGAACGGAAGGAGCGAAAACAATGGGTCTTTTGATAGACGGTACCTGGCACGACAAATGGTATGATACCAAATCCACAGGCGGCGCCTTTGAACGCTCCGTATCGCAGTTTCGCAACTGGATTACGGCGGATGGCAGCGCCGGACCATCGGGCGATTCGGGATTTGCCGCCGAAAGCGGGCGGTATCACCTCTATGTCTCTCTCGCCTGCCCCTGGGCCCACCGGACGCTGATCTTTCGCCAGCTGAAAGAGCTGACCGACCATATCTCAGTCTCAGTGGTGCATCCCGACATGCTGGACCGGGGCTGGACCTTTGAGAAAGACGAACATGGTGCCACCGGCGACACCCTTTTCGGTCACGATTACGCCTACGAGATCTACACCCGCGCCGATCCGACCTATTCCGGGCGCGTCACGGTGCCGATCCTCTGGGACAAGCAGCGCGAAACCATCGTGTCGAACGAAAGCTCGGAAATCATCCGCATGTTCAACTCGGCTTTTGATGATCTGACCGGTAACCGGGACGATTACTGGCCCGAGGAGCTGCGGGAGCCGATCGAGGCGGTGAACGCGCGCGTCTATGACACGGTGAACAATGGCGTCTACCGCTGCGGCTTTGCCACCAGTCAGGCTGCCTATGACGAGGCAGTCACCCCGCTCTTCGACACGCTGGACTGGCTGGAGGACCTCCTGTCCGAGCATCGTTACCTGCTCGGCACACGCGTGACCGAGGCCGACTGGCGCCTGTTCACCACCCTCCTGCGGTTCGATCCGGTCTATCACCTGCATTTCAAATGCAACCGCAAACGCATCATCGATTACCCGAACCTCTGGGCCTATACGCGCGAACTGTATCAGTTGCCCGGTGTGCAGCAGACCATCGGTATGGATCACATCGTGCGCCACTATCACTATAGCCATGACACCATTAACCCGAACCGGATTCTGCCCATCAACCCGGTGATCGACTGGCTGGAACCGCACGGGCGAGGCTAAGGAATTCCTTACTTTTGGGGCTTTCGGGCCTGCATTGCAGCTTCTGATTGCGACATTCGGTTGCCTTATCACCCGGGCTGTTTCATACGGCCCGGGTCCGGCACCGGGATGTCCCGTGGCCTTTTCACGAGTCAGGGCCTGCAATGGTAGCAAGCAATACAGCAAGCAAGAACGCGCAGCGCGATCACGGCGGCAATCTCGCGGCCGCGATGGAACAATACGGCGGGACACGAGAGGGTTGGATCGACCTCTCCACCGGCATCAACCCGGCCCCCTACCCGCTTCCATGTTTCACAGAAGCCGATTGGTCGGCGCTGCCTGACAGCGCTGCAAGCCACGATCTGCATCAGGCAGCGCGCCGGTTCTGGAATGTTCCGGAGGGAGCCGAGATCCTTTCCGCCCCCGGTGCCTCCTCCCTGATTGCCCTGGCCCCTGCGCTGGCCGATCCGCGCTGGGTGCGGATTGAGACACCGACCTATAACGAGCACGCGGCCGCCTTTCGCGCCCATGGCTGGAGCATCACGGGCCAAGGCCCCGCCGAAGCCTGCGTCGCGGTACACCCCAACAATCCTACCGGCCGCCAGTGGCAAGCCGAAGAGCTGGCTGCGCCCTTCCGTATCATCGATGAAAGCTTCTGCGACATCTGCCCTGATCAGAGCCTGATCCATCTGGCGGCAGAACCCGGCACGCTGGTGTTGAAAAGCTTTGGCAAGTTCTGGGGGCTGGCCGGTCTGCGCCTTGGCTTTGCCATCGGTGATCCGGAGCTGATCTCCCGCCTCTCTGAACTGCAAGGCCCCTGGTCAGTGTCCGGTCCGGCGCTGAAAAGTGGCATCCAGGCGCTTTCGGATACAGATTGGGCGGCGCAGACCCGCACAAGGCTGGCGGAGGACGCTGCTCGGATGGACGACATGATCCTGCCCAAAGGCGCGGAACTGGCGGGCGGCACCGATCTGTTCCGTCTCTATCACGTCGATGATGCCGCCGCCTGGCAGCAGCGACTGGCGCGCGCCCATATCTGGAGCCGCATTTTCCCCTATTCAGACACCTACCTGCGCCTTGGCCTGCCTCCGGCAGCAGGCTGGGACCGGCTGGAGGCCGCCCTTTGATCACCGCAACCCTTCTGATCCCCGCCCTGATCCTAGATGCCATTCTGGGGGAACCCCGTTGGCTGTGGAACAGATTACCGCATCCGGCGGTGCTGATGGGGCAACTGGTTGGTGCCCTCGATGCACGGCTTAACTCCGGCGCCGGGCGCCGGGCCAAGGGCGTGGTCGCCGTTCTGGTCCTTGTCATCACCGGACTGCTGATCGGTTGGCTGCTGTCACTCTTTGGCGCCTTGATGGAGATCCTCGTGGCCGCAATCCTGATCGCCCAGCGCTCGCTCTGCGATCATCTGCAGGCGGTGGTTCAGGGCCTGCAAAAGGACGGTCTGCACGGCGGCCGCGCGGCAGTTGCCATGATCGTCAGCCGCGACACCACCGAGATGACCGGCCCACAGGTCGCCCGCGCTGCCATCGAAAGCGGCGCCGAAAACATGTCGGACGGGGTGATCGCACCCGCCTTCTGGTTTCTGATCGCCGGGCTACCCGGATTGCTGGCCTACAAGATGATCAACACCGCCGACAGCATGATCGGCTACCGCAACGCGCGTTATCGCGACTTTGGCTGGGCGGCGGCGCGGCTCGATGACCTGGTGAACTGGATCCCGGCGCGGCTGACGTCGCTTTTGATGGCGCTGGCCGGAGGAACCTTGCGGGACTGGTCCGCGATTGCCGAGGACGCCCGCAAGCATCGCTCCCCGAATGCCGGCTGGCCCGAGGCTGCCATGGCGCGGGCGCTTGATGCTGCCCTATCGGGCCCCCGCTCCTATGACGGCGAGATGCAAGAATTTCCCTGGGTGCACGAAGATGGTGCCAAGGGCATCGGCGCCGAGGCAATCCGGCGCTGCACCGAGATGCTTTGGAAAACCTGGGGACTTGGCCTGCTGCTGACGGTTGCTATTGCGTTGATCTTCTAGCACACACTTGGGGCAATCACGGTCTAGAAAGGACGCCCAAGACATGCGCAAACTGATCCTGGCCCTGGCAGCCGCGATGCTGCCCACCGGCACCTTCGCCCAATGTGGCGGCAGCTTCTCTGACTTCGTACAGGGCCTGAAACAGGAAGCGGTGACAGCGGGCTACGATGCTGCCACAGTGAATGCGTTCTTCAAAGGCACCAAACAGGACCCCAAGGTGCTGCGCGCAGACCGGGCGCAGGGTGTGTTTCAGAAACCCTTCATCGAGTTTTCGCGGCGACTGATTTCCCAGAACCGGATCGACCGGGGCCGGGCCATGTCGAAAAAGCATGACAGCACCTTCCGCCGCATCGAAAACACCTACGGCATCAACCGCGGTGTACTTCTGGCCTTCTGGGCATTTGAAACCGACTTTGGCGCCTTTCAGGGCGATTTCAACACCCGCAATGCGCTGGTCACCCTTTCGCATGACTGCCGCCGTCCCGAATTATTCCGCCCGCAGATTTTTGCCGCGCTTGAGCTGTTCCGGCACGGCGATTTTGACCCGGCCCGCACCACTGGCGCCTGGGCCGGAGAGATCGGCATGGTACAGATGCTACCCCGCGATATTCTGGACAATGGCGTTGATGCCGATGGCGACGGGCATGTCACCCTGAAAACCTCGGCACCGGATGCACTGATGTCGGGAGCCAAGATGCTGTCGCATCTGGGCTGGCAGCCGGATCAGCCCTGGATTCAGGAGGTGACGCTGCCCAAGGGTATGGACCTGTCGCTCACCGGACCTGCGCAAAAGCTGTCGGTGGCGGACTGGCAGCGGATGGGCGTCGTACCCCGCGAAGGGCGCCTGCCCGATCCAGCCATGCGCGCCTCGCTGATCGTCCCGCAGGGCCATAAGGGACCTGCCTTCCTCGCCTACCCCAATTTCGATGTTTATTTCGAATGGAACCAAAGCTTCACCTACGTGATGACGGCCGCCTATTTCGCAACCCGGCTGGAAGGCGCGGCGATCTATGACGCCGGAAGCCCCGATCAGGGCCTCAGCGGCGCCGGGATGAAACAGTTGCAACAGAAACTGCAGGCGCGCGGTCACGACGTGGGAGACATCGACGGCATTCTGGGCGCCAAGACCCGGATCGCGGTACAAAAAGAGCAAGAACGCCTTGGCCTGCCCGCTGACGCCTGGCCCACTCCGGCCCTGCTAAACCGGCTCTAACGCACGGGAAACCGGTCGCCAGCCTGGTTGATCAGCACCACCCGGCCATGGCTGTGCACATAGAGATCGCAGCGCGAAAACCCGTCGACATAATCGATGCAGACGCTGCCATCTTGTGCGATCCGGTAGCTGCCCCAGCTGGTGGCCCCGCCATTGGCGGCCGAGTTGGTATAGGAATAGGCACCATCCTTGCCGAACCGCGCCTCACCGTCATCAAAGAACACGAAGGCCTGCCCAGGCAGCGCCGCGAGCTCAGACGGAGCAAAGGGTTGGTCGGCGGGTTTCAGATTCCAGTCTTCCGCATCGGCCGAGGCTGCGCCAAGACAGATCATGGCGGCGGCAAGAGAGCAGGCAATAAGGGAAACACGTGTCATGCCCCCGGTATATCGCAAAAGCCGCCGGGCGCAGGTCACGATCCGGTGACGCCGAAAATACCTGTCCCGCGTGCCTGCCTACCAGTCGATGAAGGTTTCGAAGTCTTTCATGGCCCGTGCCCAGAGTGACACCTGCTGGGCAAAGTCATCAGCACTGACACCGTCCCGGCCCAGATAGATATCCATCTCGATGCGGGCCGACCCTTCATCCGAGATATAGGCACGTGCAAACCGGTTCTCCGTGTTCCATTCATTGATCTTGGCCAGCCGTACCGATCCTTCGGTCTGGTAGCCGGAAAAGAACTGGACCGCGTTGCAGTCGGTGTTGTTGTCACAGCCGTAGTAATAGACTGAGAAATCACTGCCGTAATAAGTCACGCGCAGCTTGGGATCGCCAACATTGTCCGTTGTCGCTTCGACCTCTGCCCCTTCATTTTCGAAGAACCTGTAAAGGCTATCGCCATCCGTCGCAAAAACGGGTTCGGCCTGTGCTGCAATGGGCAGAGTCAGCGCAGCGGCCGTGAGGATGGCGAGGCATCGTGAAGGGTACATACTAGGTCTCCTGAAAACACTTGTACCGATCCTAAGCAGGACGTCTCGGCCACACAAGGAAGTCGCCCGCGCCATAACCTAAAGTCGCCTTGCTTAGATCGAGGATCAGGCGACCAGCGCTTCTGCCTTTTTCAGATCGACAGAAACCAGCTGGCTGACGCCTTTTTCCTGCATCGTCACCCCGAACAGCCGGTCCATGCGGGCCATGGTGACCGCGTGGTGGGTGATGATCAGGAACCGGGTATCAGTCTGGCGGCACATTTCGTCCAGCAGATCGCAGAACCGGGTCACATTGGCATCATCCAGCGGCGCGTCGACCTCGTCCAGCACACAGATCGGCGCCGGGTTGGACAGGAAGACGGCAAAGATCAGCGCCATCGCCGTCAGGGTCTGCTCACCACCCGAGAGCAGCGACAGGGTCGACAGTTTCTTGCCCGGCGGCTGGCACATGATCTCAAGTCCCGCATCCAGCGGATCGTCGCTTTCGACCATCACAAGGTTGGCCTCGCCGCCGCCGAACAGATGGGTGAACAGCATCGCGAAACTGGCGTTGACCTGCTCAAACGCGGTCAGCAGCCGTTCGCGCCCTTCGCGGTTGAGGCTGGCGATGCCGCTGCGCAGGGTCCGCACGGCCTCTTCCAGGTCCTGTTTTTCCGACACCAGCTCGTCATGTTCGGTCTGGATCTCCCGGGCGTCTTCCTCGGCCCGCAGGTTCACCGCGCCCAGCGCATCGCGCTGCCGCTTGTGACGAGAAACCTCGGCCTCCAGCGTCTCGGCCGTGGGCATCTGATCGGGGTCGGTATCAAGCTGTTCCAGCAGCGCCTGCGGCGCGCAGTTCTGCTCTTCTGCGATCCGTTCCGCAGCATGGGTCACGGTTTCCCGCGCGGCCTCGAACCGGGCTTCGGATCTGGCCCGCGCCTCGCGCGCTTCGGAGGCCAGACGCTCGCAATCGCGTTCAGCCTGCACCGTCTCGCGCAGCACCGCCTCTGCCGCGATCAGCGCATCGGTCGCTGCTGCCTTGCGTGCTTCGGCCTCTTCGATGGCCTCATTCAGCTCTTCGCGCTTTTCGGCAATCTCGGCGGGTACCGCGTGGGCGTCTTCCAGCTCTTCCTGAGAGGCCTCGCGCCGTTCGGCCAACTCAGCGATCCTGCGCTCGGCAGTGTCTAACCGGTGACGCCAGCCCGACAGGTCCTTGGTGACCTGCTGCGCCCGTTTGGTGCGTGCTTCGCCTTCGCGGCGCAGCTCATCATGGGCCGAGCGGTGGGTCAGCATGGTGATCCGCGCCGCCTCGACCTGCTGCTTGATCTCCTCGACCATGGCGCGGGCCTGCTCCAGATCCCCGAGTTCTGCCAACGCGGTCTCGGCATCTGTCAATTGCAGGCGGGCGGCCATGGCGTCTTCTTCATGCCGGGTCACCGCGATGCCCAGGGTTTCCAGCTTGCCCTCGGCCATATTCCGGTCAGCCTCCGCCCTGCTCAGCGCCCGGGCGGCATCGGCAACGCGTTGATCGGCGGCGCGGCGGGCCTGGCGAGCCAGCTGATCCGCCTGAGACACCTCTTCCAATTTGCGCAGCAGCGCATCATGGGCGGCGCGGGCGCCATCCGCGCGGGCACCGACGCGTTCCAGATCCTGTTTCAGCGCCTCCAGCCGGTTCAGCTGTTCCAGCCGCAGGGCGGCGGCGCTTGGCGCATCTTCGGCCCAGGACCGATAGCCATCCCAGCGCCACAGATCGCCCTCCAGCGTTACCAGACGCTGCCCCGGTTGCAGCTGCGACTGCAGATCGCGGGCCGTGTCACCATCTACCAATCCGATCTGTCCGATCCGCCGCCCCAGCGCCACCGGGCCAGACACATATTTCGCCAGCGGCTCTACCCCATCAGGCAAAGGCACATCGCGATCATATCCCGCCAGTGTGACCCAGCCGGTCGGCCCGTCCACATCGGCCATCGGCGCGCGCAGATCATCGGCGAGCGCCGCGCCAAGCGCCTTTTCATAACCCGGGGCCACGCTCAGCTCATCCAGGATCTGGCCGCCTTCAGCGGTGTCCCGTTCCACCAGTTTCGCCAGTGCCGTGACCTCGGCCCGCAGGGTGCCCAACTCGCCCTCGGCCTCAGATCGCTGCGCGCGCGCCTCGGTTTCGCGTTCCTGCGTGTCCGCCCGCATTTCATCGGCAGCAGCGAGTGCCTCTTCGGCGGCCTCTGCGGCCTCGCGGGCGTCTTCCTCGGCAGTGACAGCCTCTTCGAACCGTTCGGTTGCTTGCTCCAGTGCCTCTTCGGCCTCTGCCTGGGCACCGCGGGATTTCTCGCCTTCGTCCGTGGCCCGTTGCAGCGCACGCTGGCAATCCTCGACCAGACGCCGCGCCGATTGGTGACGGGCCACCAGACGGGCCACATCCTCGGTGACCTGCGACAGGTGGTCCTCGCGGGCCTCAAGGATCTGCCCGGCATCGCGCGCCAGATCAGAGGCCTCGGCCAGACGATCCTCGTGGCCTTCGCTGGCCTTGGCCAGTTCCCGTTGTTCCCAATCCAGCCGTTCGATGGTTTCGCCCGCATCCCGGTTCAGACCAGTCTCACGCTCGATATCGTTGCCGAGCTGCTGAATACGGGAGGTCAGCCGTTCAATGGCCTGACGCGCCTGCGCGTCCTGATCGCTCAGCGCATCGCGCTGTACCATCAGGCGCTGCAGGATTGCCGCCGCAATTGCTTCTTCTTCGCGCAGGGGCGGCAGGGCGGCCTCATCTTCGGCCCGCTTGGCGCCCGCCGCACGGCTCAGCGCCTCTGCCTTGGCCGCCTGTGTGACGCGGGTACTCAGCTCTTCCTCGGCGGCGGCGCGGGCGTCGTCTGCCTCGCGCCAGCGGCGGTACAGCAGCATGCCCTCGGCGAGGCGCAGTTTTTCCCCGATATCACGATAGCGCTGCGCCTGTTTCGCCTGACGCGCCAGCTGCGAAAGCTGCGCCGCCAGCTGTTCGATCACATCATCGACGCGAAGCAGGTTCTGTTCAGTGTTCTTCAGCTTTAGCTCTGCCTCGTGGCGGCGCTGATAGAGCCCCGAGATGCCGGCCGCCTCTTCCAGAATACGGCGGCGCGCCTTGGGTTTGGCATTGATCAGTTCGGAAATCTGCCCCTGCCGCACCAGCGCAGGCGAATGCGCCCCGGTCGAGGCATCGGCAAACAGCATCTGCACGTCCCGCGCGCGCACATCCTTGCCGTTGGATTTATAGGCGCTGCCCACATCGCGGGTGATCCGGCGCACGATTTCCAGCTGATCGCTGTCGTTGAACCCCGAGGGTGCCAACCGGTCGCTGTTGTCGATCTGCAGGCTGACCTCGGCGAAATTGCGCGCCGAACGGGAGGTCGTCCCGGCAAAGATTACGTCCTCCATACCGCCGCCACGCATGGCCCGGGCGCGGGTTTCGCCCATCACCCAGCGCAGCGCCTCCAAAAGGTTCGACTTGCCACAGCCATTCGGCCCGACAACGCCGGTCAGCCCATCCGCGATGATCAGATCGGTCGGATCGACAAAGCTTTTGAAGCCGTTGAGCCTGAGTTTGGAAAAGCGCAAAGCTGCCCCTGAGTGATTCCGTGATAGTGAACCTCAGCAGGTTCGCGGGTCTTGAGTCAACGCCACAGCCCCCAAATCGGGCAAGCCTGCCTGCTTTGGCCACTATATCTTGTGGATAATCCCGAGAAATACAACCTCAGCGGGAAAAATTTCCGGAACTGGCCTTTTACGGGCAGGACAAACGCCCGACAAGCACCGCCTGATCACCGCTGACCCAGAGGACACGGCAGCCGGTAGAGGCCGCCATTGCCCGTCTGGCCCGGTGCCGCAGTGGTCCCAGCCGGGGCGCATATTGCGGGTTGATGCGCACCGCCTCGACCAGAGTTCCGCGCTGACGGATATCAAAGGTGCTGCCCTCGACCGTAATCCGCGCAGGCGCAACACCCCGGAAATGCGCACTCGGGGTATCACAGCCCGCCACCAGCAGAACGCACAGAAGACTTAGTACACGCATGGCCGCCTCACGGTTGCTTCCTCGCCCTCAATACGAGAGGCTCGGAAGTGATCATACCACCTCTGCGCTGACCTGCCGAGGCGACACAGCGTCCAGCTCTGCCAGAGTCTCTGCGATCAGACGGGCCAGACGAGCGATCCCCTCTTCAATCGCCGCCTCATCCAGCACCGAGTAGCTGAGCCGGATCGTGTTGGGGCCACCGCCATCGGCAAAAAAGGCCTGACCGGGCACAAAGGCCACCTTCACGCTGTCCAGCGAGCGCGCCAGAAGCTGCGCCCCGTTCAGCCCCGCAGGCAGAGTAATCCAGATGAACATGCCGCCTTCGGGGCGGGTCCAATCCACGCCCGGCGGCATGTGCTGCTTCAGCGCGCGCAGCATGGCGTCCCGGCGCGCCTTGTAAGCGGCGCGGACCTTTTCCACATGGCTGTCGAACTGCTGACGCGCAACGGCGTTTACTGCCATCTGGTTCAGGGTTGGCGAGTGCAGATCCGCCGCCTGTTTGATCAGCACCATCTGTGCAATCACCGGCCGGGCCGCGACGATCCAGCCAACGCGAAGCCCTGGCGACAGGGTTTTGGAAAAGGTGCCGCAGTAGATTGTGCGGCAGTTGTCCAGCGTTCCCTTCTTCGCCTGCTCAAGCGCCAGAATGGGCGGCACCGGATCGCCGTCATAGCGCAGGTCCTGATAGGCACCGTCTTCGACGATGGCGCATTGCAGGTCTTCGGCGAGATCCAGCAGACGTTCCCGGTCGGCCTGACCGACGGTCTCCCCAGTCGGGTTGGCAAAATCCGCTGAAAGATAGGCGAATTTGACCGCCCCACCATTCTGTGCAGCGCCATCGCGATAGCTTTGTGCCGTGCGGTTCCCGGACAGGTTCAGCTGATCATAGCGCGGTTCATAGGCGTTGAAGGCGGCCAGCGCCCCCAAATAGGTCGGCGCCGTCACCAGCGCGGTGTCCCCTGGCGACAGGAACAGTTTGCCAAGGTAATCCAGCCCCTGCTGCGAGCCTGAGGTGATCAGGATGTTGTCCGGGTCACAGTCAACGCCCATGCGCGCCATCTGACCAACGATCCATTCTTTCAGCGGCAGGTATCCTTCGCTGACCGAATATTGCAGGGACTGTGCTTGCTGTCCGCCGGACAAGGCGCCTTGGAACGCTTCGGCAAAAGCCTCGGCCGGGAACAGGTTCGGGTCGGGAATGCCACCTGCAAAGGACAGAATGCCTGGCTGATCCAGAAGTTTCAGCAACTCGCGAATTTCCGACGCCTTCATCCGCATCGCACGACTGGCAAATATGTCTTTCAGCTGCATGAAACCCTCCTGACTGCACGCCTTTGGGTGATTGGCAATCTTTCTTGCAGGTAAGTCAATATAACTGACCTTTTATTTCAAAAAGGTGATCGGGATTTTACGGATCTTGCGCATGACTTGCGGTCTTGCCTGAGATGCGGTCATATGATTTGACCAATTCGGGAAAACCACTCCCGTCCTGCAATACACAGATCCCGAGGCTCCGATGCCGTTTCAGAAAGTTCAGCCGGAAAAACTCTCGACCTCGGTCGTGCGCCAGATCGAGCAGCTGATTCTGCGAGGTATCCTGTCGCCTGGTGAGCGCCTGCCGGCCGAGCGGGAACTAGCGGAACGTCTGGGCGTATCACGCCCCTCGCTGCGCGAAGCCATCGGCGAGCTGCAGGAACGCGGGCTTTTGACCTCGAAAGCGGGATCAGGTGTTTTTGTCGGCGATGTTCTGGGCTCGGCCTTTTCCCCCGCGCTAGTGCAGCTGTTTTCCAGCCATGATGAGGCGCTGTTCGATTACCTGTCCTTCCGCCGCGACATGGAAGGTCTGGCCGCCGAACGTGCAGCGCGGCTGGGGTCAGACGATGATCTGAAAGTAATCCAGACCATCTTTGACAAGATGAAAGCCGCTGGAAACCCCGCCGAATCCGAAGAAGCTGCAAAGCTGGATGCGCAGTTTCATTCCGCGATCATGGATGCCAGCCACAACGTGGTGATGCTGCATATGATGCGGTCGATGATCGATCTGCTGCGCGAAGGGGTGTTCTACAATCGCAAGGTCATGTTTCAGCAGTATACCTCGTATGAGGCGATCCTGGAGCAGCACGAAGCCATCAATGCCGCACTGCAGGCGCGTGATCCCGCGGCAGCGCGCGCAGCCGTGGAACGGCATCTGGATTATGTGAAACAGGCCCTGATGGACCACCAGCGCGCCGAGCGGAACGCCGATGTTGCCCGGCAGCGGCTGGAACACGAAAAAAGCAAATCCTGACCCAGACGGGCGGACTTTGGATGACTGCGCCCACGCGACACAGCCATCTGCGCCTAGTGCAGGCTTTTCCGCCAGTCGATGATCGCCTTGCCAAGCCGGTCCGCGATCTTCTGAAAATCGCCACTGCTCAGCAGCTCTGCCGCCGCATCCCGCCGGTTCTTTTCCACACAGGTCGCGATATGACCCGCCGCCTGATGAAAACGACTATGCGCCTGCGCTACAGCCTGAAAGTACGGAGAGTCACCGATTTCGGGATCCTGACGCAGCTTTACCAGCCATTTTCCAAAAGTGCATTGGTCGTCCTGGGAAATCTGCTCTGCCGACCAAGGCAGCTTGCCGGTCGCAACGGCCTCTTTCAGCTGTAGTTTCCAGCATCCATGCGCGCCGACCGCGTCTTTAATCTGCCGGTCCAGATCTACCTTGTCCATCCGGACACCTTTCAAAACTGCTACTCATAACAACCATAAAACCATAACCGAGCATACGTAAATGATGGTTAACGCCGCCGGGCTGCTGATCCGTGAAATACATCCGGCCCGGTGGCGCCGCCTGTGGAGAGAGCACAGGCACGTCCATCCGGGCGGGAGAAGGGGCGTGTTGCAACCCGTTTTAATCTTCTTCAGGCGGCTGCAAAATCCATCAAGAAGCCACGCGACGGATCGGTCTCTGCCAGCCGTTTGCGAACCGGTCCCAAGGCGCCAAGGCATTGCGTGTCGATGATGCTTGCACCTGGGGTTTCCAGCGCCACGGCGATTGCCAGCGGTTCAAACGCACCCGACGGTCCCATCGGGTGAAATGTCTTCAGGCGGCTTTGCTGCGGCGTCATAGCGTCCTCCGGTTCCTTGGAACGTTGCTTAATCCACCATACCCGACAGGCCTGCGCGCCGCAGCGCGGCAGGAGAACAGTCCGCGATGCTGACGGGTTAGCCCTCCTATCCAAAAGGATGGGAAACGGTCCCGGCCCGCAGAAGCCCCCCGGAAAACAAAAAAAAACCCGGGCGTTATCGCCCGGGTTTTCTAAGGTTTTAAACTGACTGAGGATCAGTGCAGTTTGGCGTCCACATCCGCGATGGCCGCGTCGATCAGCTTGTTCGCCTCAGTCGCAGTCATCTGCTTGGCGATAACCTGATCCGCAGCTGCAACCGCGATGGAAATGGCCTGATCACGCACTTCCTTCACAGCCGATGCTTCGGCAGAAGCGATCTGCTCTTCGGCTGCGGCCAGACGGCGTGCAATCGAGGTTTCCAGATCGGATTTTGCTTCATCTGCGGCTTTGACGGCGTCCTCGCGGGCGGCCGCAACGATGCGGTCGGCCTGCGCCTGGACTTCCTGCTGCTTACGCTCGTAGGAGGCCAGGATGGTCTGGGCTTCTTCCCGCAGGGCGCGGGCTTCGTCCAGCTCTTTCTGGATACCTTCGGCGCGCGAATCCAGCTGGCTGCCCAGCAGGCTCGGCACCTTCACGAACAGCAGAATGCCGACGAACAGAAGGAACGCGATCAGAACAACAAAGTTGGTGTTGCTCATGGACAGGAACGGACCACTTGCGGCAAAGGCCGGGGAAGTGGCGCCAAGGGTCAGGGCAATTGCCAGAACTGTGCGCATGTCCTTATCCTTTCATCCGTTCATCGACCGCAGCCGATACCGCTTTCGCGTCCGCCTTGCCGCCCAGTGCTGCAACCAGCGCCTCTGCGGTGTCGGTCGCCACAACCTTCACGCTTTCCAGCGCGTCGGCTTTGATCTCTGCGATGGCCTTTTCGGACTCGGCGGCCTTATCGGCGATCTGTGCATCCGCCTTGGCGATTGCATCGTTCAGATCGGCCTGAATTTCCGCGCGGGTCTCGGCGGCGATGCGTTGCGCCTCGGCGCGTGCGTCGGCCAGAGCCTTGTTATATGCGTTTTCGGCCTCGACCGCTTTGGCTTTCAGATCTTCAGCCGCGGCGAGGTCATTGGTGATCGTTCCCTGGCGTTCCGCCAGTACCGCCGCAATGCGGGGCAGAGCCACGCGCGACAGAATGAGGTAGATCACGACCAGCGAAACGGCGAGCCAGAATATCTGGTTTCCGAAGGTCGAGAAATCCAGTTGCGGCATGCCCGGTGCAGACCCGTGCGCTGCGTCCGCCGCGCCGTGTGCTGCCTCTTGCGTATTTGATGCCATGTCGTTCTCCTTGGGAACTTGCCGTTACACCGGGCAGCGCGATGATCCGCACTGCCCGGCCGTAAGGATTGAGGTTCCTGAGGTCTTAGACAGCGAACATCAGCAGCAGAGCGACCAGGAACGAGAAGATGCCCAGAGCTTCTGCAAAGGCGATGCCGATGAAGAGAGTTGCGGTCTGGCCGGCGGCTGCCGACGGGTTGCGCAGAGCGCCTGCCAGGAAGTTGCCGGCTACGTGGCCCACACCGATTGCGGCTGCGCCGGAACCGATTGCTGCCAGGCCTGCGCCGATGAACTGACCGAGTTGTGCGATATCGCCTTCCATGGGTTTTCTCCTTACGATGGAATTGGTGATTTAGGGTCTCGGGTGAGCCGGACAGCTCACCCGGATGAGGGAACGATCCTGCCTTAGTGGCTCGGGTGCAGTGCGTCCTTGAGGTACACGCAAGTCAGGATGGTAAAGACGTAGGCCTGGATGAAGGCCACGAGAACTTCGAGAGCGTAAACTGCGGTGATGGCAAAGATCGGCAGGAAGCTGAATGCGCCCAGAGCGGCGGCAAAACCTGCGAACACCTTCAGAACCGCGTGGCCAGCCATGACGTTACCCGCAAGACGAATGGAGTGGCTGACGGGGCGCACGAAGTAGGAAATCAGTTCGATAATGGCCAAGATGGGGCGCAGCGGCAGCGGCGCGCTCGACACCCAGAACAGGCCTAGGAAACCGGCGCCGTTTTTGACGAAGCCAACGATGGTCACGGTGAAAAACACCAGCGCAGCCAGAACCGCGGTCACGGCGATGTGCGAGGTGGTGGTGAAGGACATCGGCAGCAGACCCAGGAAGTTCGCCATCACGATGAACATGAACAGGGTCATGATGTAGGGGAAGAACTTCACACCGTCCTTACCTGCAACGTCTTCAACCATCTTGTAGATGAAGCCGTAGGCCAGTTCCGCAACCGACTGGGCACGGCTCGGCACGATGGCGCGGCGCGAAGAGCCCAGAACCAGCAGCGCGAAGACTGCAACAACCGCGAGGCCCATCCACAGGGTCACGTTGGTGGGGGTGTACCAGGAAATGTGGTCACCGCCGAACAGCGGGGTCACGATGAACTGATCCATCGGGTGGATCGCCAGGGCGGCGTGCTCGGGTGCAAACACAACCCCTGCTACAAGGGCCAGCACCAGTGCCGCGTAAAAGAAAATCTTGCCCATCTGTCCGTGTCTCCTGTCGCCAGTGCCTCCCCCCTTAGGGTCAGCCCCGGTCTTGCGCATTTTTGTCGGCCTCTTCGGCCAGTTTCTCGTTCTGGATCTCCTGCGCCGTGCGAAGCATCGTCTTCACCCCGGCGGCAAGCCCCAGCATTATGAACAGCACCATGAAGATGGGCAGGGTTCCAAACAGGTGGTCCAGCCCGTATCCGATGCCAAAGCCGATCCCGAGACCGGCTACCAATTCGATCACCATCCGCCAGGCCTGATTGGCCAGAGAGTAGTGTTCATCCACGCGCGGCTTGGGCTCCTGGGCCTTACGCGCCTCCGCCAGCTTTGCCTCCAGCTGCGCCATGCGCTGCTTTTGGTCGTCATCTGTCACGGGCGCCATCCTCACGTGAATTCTGAAGAGGGTGCTAAGGGGTGCGGGGCTCAGAGTCAATTGCCCAGATAGGGCTGCGACAAGCAGTCTACCGCATTGAAATTAAATCACATTCCAAACTGTCGCCTTCACCGGATTTGTCGAACAGGGGGCCTGCTGCGTCGATTCCGGGCAAAAACCCTTATTCAACTTTTCGGTTAAGTAAGAAAACAGCGCCTAAGCGCAGCCCACAACCGAAGTGCCAACTTCCCCCGTCCCCTTATGCTGACAGCCGATGTTCACTCTTGCGTCTCCCCGCGACAGGACCGAGTGTGCGGAGATTAATTCAGGAGAGCAGCATAGACGTTCAAATCTTCGCGGCACTGGCCTCTGGCGCGCTGACGGCCGGTTTTATCAATGGCTTCGCCGGGTTCGGTACCGCGCTTGTCGCGTCAGGTTTTTGGTTCCTTGTCCTGCCGCCCCATATCGTGCCGCCGCTCATCATCGTGTCCGCATTGGCGGCGCAGCTTGTAGGCCTGCTTGGCCTGTCGGCCGAGTTGAACTGGCGCAAGAGCAGCTATTTGATCTCAGGTGGCATTCTTGGCGTTCCCATAGGCGCGGCCATGCTGGCCCTGCTTGACCCGGTCCTTGTCAAATCTGCGGTCGGGGGCTTTCTGGTTGCCTACGCGCTGCTGCAATTTGCAGGCTGGCCCAAAAAACGCACCAAAGCCCGGGCGGAAGGACACGCGGATCGTTTTGTCGGACTGGCCGGTGGCGTCATGGGCGGTTTTGCCGGGCTGTCGGGTGTCGCACCGCTGGTCTGGCTGCAGCTCAGAGGCTTTAGCGCCAACGAACAACGGGAACGCTATCAACCGTTCAATCTATTGGTATTGGCATTTGCCGCTGGCGCCATGCTGCTGATCGGGAAACTGGACCAAGAGCTGATGTCCTTCGCTGCAATCTCAGCCCCCTTTACCCTGATCGGCGCGTTTGTGGGTGTCAGGGCCTTCAAAGGCATAAGCGACGCGGGTTTTCGCAGAGCGGTTCTGCTTCTCTTGTTGATCTCTGGCGGGCTTATCGTCGCGCAAAGCCTGTAGCCCAGAGCCATCTCATCGATGCTTCCCTTTGCAGACGGCACAGAATACTGTGCGCGAAGATGTCTAGTGATCTCGATACCGTCTTTGCCGCTCTCGCCGATCCCACCCGGCGGGCGATCCTGACCATGTTGCTCGAAGACGACATGGCCGTCACCGATGTGGCCGACCCGTTTGAGATGTCGCTGGCGGCGATTTCCAAGCATTTGACCATCCTGACCCGGGCCGGGCTCATCGCGCAGGAAAAACGTGGTCGGGTGAAATGGTGCAAGCTGCAACCGGACGCCCTGCGCAGCGCCTCGGTCTGGATGCAGGGGTTCGGCCAGTTCGAGCCGGTGAACCTTGATGCCTTTGAACGGTTCCTCGCCACCGAACTGGGCAACGATACGGCAGAGACTCGCGATTAACCCCCTCTGGCCCGGCGCTCAGGTCGGGGCGCGGGCCGGTTTCGCGTCATCTTCCAGCAGCAGCACGAGCGCGATGACCGTCAGAGCGATCCCTACCAGCAACAGCCCCGATGGCACCGGACGCCCTAACGCGATTTCCCAGACAATCACCCAACTGGGCGTCAGATAGGTATAGGCCATGACCTTGGCCGAGGGCAGGTGCAGGGTTGCGTATTGCAACAGCACAAAGGTCGTCGCGCTGGCAAAGATCGCAAGATAGAAAAGTCCGATCCAGACGATGCCCGGCAGGTTCATCCAATCCGTGCTGCGGATATCGTTCCAGCCAAAGACGGTCAGGATCACCCCGCCAGCGATCAGCATCCCGAAGGTGAAGACCACCGCAGGTTCACCGCGGTTCAGCTTGCGCACCATAGGGGTATAGATCGCGTGGGAAACACAGCCGATGAAATAGATCATTTCGCCCTGCCCGATCTCAAAGGCGGTAAAGGCGGACCAGTCGGCGCGGAAAATGACCCAGAGCGCGCCGGTGGCTCCGATGGCCAGCGCCAGCGCCATACGCGGCGTTGTCACCTGCCGCAGAAGGATCCAGCCGAAGACGCCGCTCATCACCGGGGTCAGGGTAAAGACCGCTGAGGCGCTGACCGGATCCGCTGTCTTCAGCCCATAGAACATCAGCACAAAATAGGCCGCGAACAGTCCGCCCAGCACCAGAAACCGCCAGGGAGCGCGAAAATGGCTGGCGCGGAACTTCCGCGTGCCGAGCGCCACAGCGCCGATCAGCACCGCCGCAAGGGCAAACCGCGCCGCATTGAGCGCCGCCGGGGCGATTTCATTGGCAACCATGACCCCGAGCGAGAAAGACCCCGCCACCAGAGCCGAAAACAAAAGCATGGCGATGTGGCCGCGCAGCGCCGGGGTCAGGCCACCCATTCTTTCGACCTTTCCTTCAGGAACTTCAGGAAGCTCTGCACCTTGTTGGTGCGGTGCAGGTCGACATGGGTGACCAGCCACAGGCTGCCTTCCCACTCCTTCAACGGCTCCATCATCGGCACCAGATTGCTGTGCCGGGCGGCTTCCCACAGGGACATGAAACCGATCCCGGCATCGGCAAGAATGGCCTCCTGCATCGCGACACCGTCCGTGCAGCGGAACATGATCGTCTCGGGCGTCGTGTGATCCCGCAGCCACCTGTTAAAGGGCGCCCGGCTGTCTGCGTTGTCGCTGCCGACGAAACGGTGGTTCGGCAGATCCTCGACACCGTTCAGCATGCCGTGCTTATCCACGTAACTCTGGGTGGCGAACAGCCCCACTCGCTGGCTCAGGAAGGGTTGTACCACGTTGTCGGGCTGATCGGGGGCATTGCCTGCCCGCAGCGCCACATGCGCCTCACCGTACTCCAGCCGAAACAGGCGCTCTCCGGTCAGATAGCGGATGATCAATCCAGGATGCATCTGCTGGAACTCGGTCAGCACCGGCACCAGAAGATGCGACAGGGACGACAGAGAGGTCACCACCAGTTCACCCGTGACTTCATCCCCCTGCCCTTTGAGCCGCCCGGCCAGCTGGCTGAACTGATCGTCCGTGGTCTGCGCCACCCGCAGCAGATCCTGCCCCGCTTCGGTCGGGGTATAGCCGCGCGCGTGACGCTGGAACAGTTTCACCCCCATCCGGGCTTCGATTGCGTCGATATGGCGGATGACCGTGGCGTGGTGGACCCCCAGAACCTCTGCCGCGCCGCTGACCGTTCCCATGCGAGCCACCTGATAGGCCGTACGCACCTCATCCCAGTTTTCCATTCCGGTCTCCGTCTGCAAATTACCCAGTTGCGCACGCACGCACAAGAGCTGTGATTTATCAGCGATTGTGTTCAGTTTTGCAATCGTACATCTCAATAGCAGAGCTTCACTCGTGAACAGGAAAAAGACAATGACCAAGACCGTATTGCATATCGACTCCTCGGCCCGCCGCGAAGGTTCGGTGTCCCGTGACCTCAGCGCCAAGATCGTTGACCGCCTGGCAGCAGACACAGTTGTCCGCCGCGATCTGGCCACGCCGCTGCCGATGCTGAGCGAGGACTGGATCAATGCCAACTTCACCCCGGCCGATCAGCGCAGCGACGAGCAGAAACAGCTTCTGGCCCAGTCCGATGCCCTGGTGGAAGAACTGAAAGCCGCAGACACACTGGTCATCGGCGCGCCGATCTACAACTTTGCCGTTGCCTCCAGCCTGAAAGCCTGGATCGATCTGGTTGCCCGCGTCGGCGTGACCTTCAAATACACCGATCAAGGCCCGGTTGGCCTGCTGGAGGGCAAGCGCGCGATCATCGCCCTCGCCTCCGGCGGCACCGAAATCGGCTCCTCCATCGACTTTGCCTCCGGGTACCTGCGCTACATGCTGGGCTTCATGGGCATCACCGACGTCGAAATCGTGGCAGCTGACACGCTGGCCGTCGATGCGGATGCAGCCCTGGCGCGCGCCAACACCCAGATCGAGTCGCTGGCGGCCTGATCCCCGGCCCTTCTCGGGACACACAAAAAACAAAAGAGCCCCCGCATCGGGGGCTCTTTGCGTTTAAAATGCTGCCTGAATGGCAACAGGCCGGGCGATCAGGCCTCGATCTCTTTGATCATGTCGACGCGTGTTGCGTGGCGGCCACCTTCGAATTCGGCAGACAGAAAAGCGTCAGCGATCTCCAGCGCCAAACCTTCACCCACCACGCGGGCACCGATCGACAGGATATTGGCATCGTTGTGCTCGCGGATCATCCGGGCGGAGAACGGGTCGGAGCAGACGCCGCAGCGGACGCCCTTCACCTTGTTCGCCGCCATCATGATGCCCTGCCCGGTGCCACACAGGATGATGCCCAGATCGCAGTCACCCGAGGCCACCTTTTGCGCGGCCGCTTCGCCGTGCTTGGGGTAATGGGTGCTTTCCGGCGTGGTGGGGCCGATGTCGACCACCTCCCAGCCTTTGGCCTCGATATGTTTGGCAATGGCCTGCCGCAGATCGATGGCGGCGTGATCACTGGAGAGGACGATACGTTTGCTGTCTGCCATGATGAAGTTCTTTCCTTGATGATGTTGCGGCTCGGGTGGGGGCCCTGCCTCAGATCCAGTTTACCGCGACGCCGATGCGGTCGAAAAACGCCAGCAGATCGCCGCGCGGCATGACCACGGTGCGGTCGTTGACCAGCGGATGCATGTTGATCACATCCACGTCCTGCGCGGCGCGATCCAGGTAGAATGTCACGTTCTTTTCGACGCCGGTGATCATCGCCAGCGGGCTGACAGCGCCGGGCCGGATGCCCAGATGCTCCATCAACCGGTCTGCCGATCCAAAGCTGAGCCCGGGCGCGCCAATCTCCTTGCCCAGTGCCTTCAGGTCAACCTCGCGGTCCTGTTCGACCGAGATCAGATAATTCCGCTTCTTGCGGTCACGCAAATAGAGGTTCTTGATCTTCAGCGCCGAGACACCCGGCTCGGCCATGTCGGCCTCGACCGTCTTAGCCTCTTCCACGGTGCGCAGCGGCACGTGTTCATGCAGCTTGTAGGTCAGCCCCCAATCCTCCAGCCGCGCCAAGAGGGCGTCCGAGGAAACAGGCATGTCATCATGTTGATCGGCTGTGGCGTCCGCTTTCGCTTCCATAGGCTCGCATTCCGCTCTATCTGAACTGTCCAGTGGGCACCTCTATTGCCGCAAATCGGCCGCAGGCACAATGCGGCCCCATCGCAGGCGCGCTCTGCACCGGTCTGCTCTGGCCCGCGGTTGACTCCTGCCCCCATCCGGCGTATCGACAGCCAACTTCCCGGAAGATCGCCCGAGTCTTCCGGTCCCCGTGCATTTGCCGGGGATCGCCCTCCACCAGCGTGTTACGCCCGTGGGGGCATTTGTGCATGGGCGTCATGGTCCCTACATACGGGGGCAGGAAACCGTAACCGGCTCAGGAGGCCGCAAGGCATGTTTGAAAATCTATCCGAACGCCTTTCCGGTGTTTTCGACCGGCTGACGAAACAGGGCGCCCTGTCCGAGGAAGACGTCAAGACCGCCCTGCGCGAGGTGCGTGTCGCGCTGCTGGAGGCGGACGTATCGCTGCCGGTCGCCCGCGAGTTCGTCAAGAAGGTTCAAAACCAGGCCACCGGTCAGGCCGTGACCAAATCGGTCACCCCCGGCCAGCAGGTCGTCAAGATCGTGCACGATGCGCTGGTCGAGACTCTGCAGGGCGAAGGCGATCCCGGTGCGCTGAAAATCGACAACCCGCCCGCACCGATCCTGATGGTCGGTTTGCAGGGCTCGGGTAAGACCACCACCACCGGTAAGCTGGCCAAGCGCCTGAAGGAAAAAGACGGCAAGAAGGTCCTGATGGCCTCGCTCGACGTTTATCGCCCGGCGGCGATGGATCAGCTGGCCGTTCTCGGCACCCAGATCGGCGTCGACACCCTGCCCATCGTACCGGGCCAGAAACCCGTCGACATCGCCAAGCGCGCCAAACAGCAGGCTGCGCTGGGTGGTTATGACGTCTATATGCTGGATACCGCCGGTCGCTTGCAGATCGACGAAGTCCTCATGCAGGAAGTCGAAGACGTGCGCGATGTTGTCTCGCCGCGTGAAACCCTGCTGGTCGTCGACGGTCTGACCGGTCAGGTCGCGGTCGAAGTCGCCGAGGAATTCGATGCCAAGATCGGCATCTCCGGCGTGGTCCTCACGCGGATGGACGGCGACGGACGCGGCGGTGCGGCGCTTTCTATGCGCGCCGTCACCGGCAAGCCGATCCGCTTTGTCGGTCTGGGCGAGAAGATGGACGCCATCGAAACCTTTGAACCGGACCGGATCGCCGGCCGGATTCTGGGCATGGGCGACATCGTGGCCCTGGTCGAAAAGGCCCAGGAAACCATCGAGGCCGAACAGGCCGAGCGTATGATGAAGCGCATGATGAAGGGTCATTTCAATATGAATGACCTGAAGATGCAGCTGGAACAGATGCTCCAGATGGGCGGCATGCAGGGCATGATGCAGATGATGCCCGGCATGGCAAAGATGGCCAAACAGGTCGAGGATTCCGGCATGGACGACAAGGTGCTGAAGCGCCAGATCGCCATGATCCAGTCGATGACCAAGAAAGAACGCGCTAACCCCGCGCTGCTGCAGGCCTCGCGCAAGAAACGCATCGCGGCCGGCTCCGGCATGGAGGTCTCCGACCTCAACAAGCTTCTGAAGATGCACCGCCAAATGGCGGATGTGATGAAGAAAATGGGCAAGATGGGCAAAGGCAAGATGCTGAAACAGGCCATGAAGGGCATGTTTGGCAAAGGCGGCGGCATGCCCGATATGGCAGGCGGTCTGCCCGGCGGCATGGATCCCAGCCAGATGGACCCCAAGGCGCTCGAAGCCGCGGCCAAGGCGATGGGCGGCAAGGGTGGCCTGCCCGGCGGTCTGCCGGGTCTTGGCGGCATGGGCGGTCTGCCCGGTGGTCTCTCCGGTTTTGGCAAGAAGAAGTAACAGCTTATGACCGTGACCATTCCCACCATCGAAACCGAACGCCTGATCCTGCGCGCGCCTGACATGTCGGATTTCGACGTGATGTGCGAATTCTACGCGTCCGAACGCGCCACCTACGTCGGTGGCCAGATGAAGCCCGAGCAGGTCTGGCGCCACCTCGCCTGCGAGATCGGCCACTGGCACATGCTGGGCTATGGCCGCTGGATGGTGGATGAGAAATCCACCGGCAAGGTCGCGGGCAACATTGGCCTCTGGAACCCGCACGGCTGGCCCGAGCCGGAAATCGGCTGGGACCTGTTCGAAGGTTTCGGCGGCAAGGGATACGCCACCGAGGCGGCAACAGCTGCGCGCTCTTTTGCTTATGACGTTCTGAGTTGGGACACCGTGATCAGCCTGGTGAACCCGGAAAACCACGCCTCGCGCGCGGTGGCAAAACGCCTTGGTGCGCGCCGCGATGGTGATTACACCCATCCGCGCCTTGGCACGCTGGAGCTTTGGCGCCACCTGTCCCCGGCAGAGGTCACCGACGGCGGCATGGAGGCTTATGCCTGATGCCAGCCTCCATCCCGACCATTGAAACCAAGCGTTTGATCCTCCGCGGCCCCGAGCCCGAGGATTATCCGAACTTTAAGGCGACATTTTCGTCTTATCGCGCGCGTTTCATGGGCGGGCCGCTGAACCCGTATGAATCCTGGATGCTTTATGCCGCTGAAATCGGCCACTGGCAGATCCGCGGCTTTGGCATGTGGATGATCCACGACAAGGTCACGGACGAGACCTACGGCATGGCGGGCGGCTGGAAACCCGCAGGCTGGCCCGAGCGTGAAATCGCCTGGATCATCTGGCCTGAAAAGGCTGGAAAAGGCTACGCGCTGGAGGCGACCAGCGCCGCGCGGAGATATTTCTACGACACATTGGGCTGGGATGGGGCGGTCAGCTACATCGACCCCAAGAACCTCGATTCCATCCGCCTGGCCGAACGCCTTGGCGCCAAGAAGGACAATGACGCCGAGACCATCGACGGCAGCGACGCCGTCTACCGGCATCCCTCGCCCGCGGCACTGAAAGGCAGCCAGATCGCCCATGGCATCGAGATGGAAATCAGCCACTACGCCGACCCGCTGTTCAAACCGAAAGGATGGGCCATTGACTGACATGAGCAATGATCCTGTTGCACGCGCCGCCGAAATCCTGAAAGGGCACCGCGAAAGCATCGACCGGCTGGACGCGATCCTTGTCTATACCCTCGGCGAGCGCTTCAAGCACACCCAGGCAGTGGGCAAGCTGAAAGCCGAACACGACCTTCCCCCGTCCGATCCGGCCCGCGAGGCAAAGCAGATCGCGCGGCTTGAAGACCTGGCAACTCAGGCGGACCTCGACCCTGAATTTGCCAAGGCGTTCCTGAACTTCATCATCGATGAGGTCATTCGCCACCATAAGAAACACCAAGAATAAGCGGGATCGAACCGACTACCGGAAATCCCGTTCAACGCCATCAAAGGAGAATGAAACCATGGCAATGAAAATTCGTCTGGCCCGCGGCGGCTCTAAAAAGCGTCCCTTCTACCGCATCGTGGCTGCTGACAGCCGCATGCCCCGTGACGGTCGCTTCATCGAGAAGCTCGGCACCTACAACCCGCTGCTGCCCAAAGACAGCGAAGAGCGCGTGAAAATGGACATGGAGCGTGTTCAGGCATGGCTCGACAAGGGCGCCCAGCCCACCGACCGTATCGCCCGGATGCTGGAAGCTGCCGGTGTGCGCGCCAAGACCGAGCGCAGCAACCCCAAGAAAGCTGTTCCCGGCAAGAAAGCGCAAGAGCGCGCAGAAGAGAAAGCCGCCAAGGCCGCCGAAGCTGCTGAAGCCGCTGAAGCACCCGCAGACGCGGAATAAGACCATGACGCTGCGAAAGACCCGTGATCAGGGCGCCTTCCCTGAGGGCTTTCGCAGCGAATTGGACCGGTTGATGCGGCTTCGGCGCGATGTGCGCCGTTTCCGCAGGGACCCTGTGGACGAGGCAGTGCTTGCGCGCTGCCTCTCTGCGTTTCTGCTGGCGCCTTCGGTGGGGCTCAGCGAACCCTGGCGCGTTCTACGTATCGAAAGCGATACCGCCCGCGCCGCAGCCCTTGAGAATTTCAAGGCCGCCAACGCCGAAGCGTTGCAAGGCTACTCTGGCGCACAAGCCGAACGTTACGCCGGACTGAAACTCTCAGGCATGCAGGAGGCGCCGGTGCAACTGGCGATCTATTGCGACGATGCCACCAGCAAGGGGCACGGTCTGGGCGCAGGCAGCATGCCGGAAATGCGGCGATATTCCGTGGTCTGCGCCATCACCCTGTTCTGGCTGTCGCTGCGCGCCGAAGGGTTGGGCCTTGGCTGGGTCTCGGTGCTGGATCCCGAGCAGCTGAACCGCGATCTAAAGGCCCCGGAAGGTTGGCAACTGATCGGCTATTTCTGCATTGGCCACCCCGAAGTCACCGAGGACGAGACCCCGGAACTAGAACAGCAAGGCTGGGAAAGCCGCCGGGACGGCCTGCCGGTCGAAACCCGCTGATCCGCAAGACGGCATCTGCCGACCTCTTGGAGGCGGCCAGCGAAACTTCGCCTTGTCATGAACACCCCAATGGCTCAGATAGGGTTGGATGAAACCGGTCTGCGATCAACAGTTACACAGGATACAGCCATGAGCGATCTGATTTGCACCGGCGCGGTGGCCGGCGCCTTCGGGGTACGGGGTGAAGTCCGCCTGAAAAGCTTTTGCGCCAATCCCGAGGACATTGCGACGTATGGCCCGCTCAGTTCCGAGGACGGCAGCCAGAGCTATACCGTGTCACTGACATCGGTAGTCAAAAACGGCTTTGCCGCGCGCCTTGGCGGGGTGGAGACCAAGGAACAGGCGGATGCGCTGAAGGGGCTGCGCCTTTTTGCTCCGCGCGATCGCCTGCCAAGCCTGCCGGATGATGAATATTATCATGCCGACCTGATCGGTCTTGATGTCTATGACACCGGCGGCACCCTGCTGGGGCAGGTGAAATCGGTACAGAACCACGGCGCTGCCGATCTGTTGGAACTGCACGGCCCGGGGATGAAGAACACGGTTCTGCTGCCCTTTACCCTTGCGGCGGTCCCGACAGTGGATCTGGAACAGGGCCGGATCATCGCCGACCCACCCGAAGGGCTGTTCTGAGCCGGGCTGTACGCTCCCCGACCCTTATGTTTCAGCCACGATCGTTTTTCTGAAACCAGTCAAAAACCATCTCCACCCCGCTCAGAAGGGTGCTGTCCCGCGCCTGCAGATCTGCGCCCGGCGCGGGCAGGCGCAGCCATGAGCGGTAGAGGCGATGCAGAAACAGGAACCGGAAGACCGGGTCCTCTGTCAGCCCGGCACCATAGCCCGCTTCAAAGGCGGCCCAGTCGCTCTGCGCGACGCCGCCAAATCCAACCGCCTCCCCCTGGGCCCCGGCCCCTGTGGCCAGATGGTCGGGCAGGTTCGTCAGCCAGAGATTGGCAATATCCGAATGCGGCAGGGAAAACCGGGCGTTGGAAAAATCGATGAACGAGACCAGATCCTCGGTGATCAGGATGTTCCTGAAATGCAGATCCCCATGCTGCAGCGCCGCCTGATAGGGCAGCCCCCGCGCCTCCCTGGCAAAGCGGTGCAACATCGCACAGAGACCCAGAAACCTGTTTGGCTTGCGGATCTGCAAATCGCCCGACCTCACCTTGGCGGCGCGGTCTTGCACCTGCTCCAGATGCGATTTTGGCCAGAACCGGCGCTCCTCCACTGCCCCGGCCGCGTGCAACTGCGCCACGGCACCGCCAATTCGGCGCAGCAGATCCGCCCTATCGCCCAGACCATGGTCCGCAAAGGACAGCTCGCGATAGGCGGTTTCGCCGGGCGCAAACTCAAAAAGCGCGATGGGACGCTCCGGATCCAGCCAGATCAAGTCCGGCACATTGACGCCCGGTACATCGCGCAGCGCCTGCGCCGCCGCGCGGTGGCGTTCGTGGTGGGCGCGCAAGGCCGCCAGATTGCCTTCGGCAAAATCCGCCCGCAGCACGAAACGACGTTCGTCCGCCGTCCGGATCCCCAGAACCGCGCGGCTGTCCTGCCGGGACGAATTCACCTGCATCATGCTGAAAGCGGCCCCATCCGGCGGCAGGCCCGCGTCTGCGGCGATCTGCGGCCAAAGGGCCATCGCGCGCTGCTCCACCTCTGCCACGGATGGCTTCTGGTGGAAGGCAGGCAGCCGGTTCATCATTTCATCGGGCATGGCGTGGGCAAAGCTTTCTGTTGCGACCGGCCCAGTTTCAACTAAACAACGGGATATGAGCAACCCGACAAAATCCCATGGCCGCAAGGCGATCCGCCCGACGCTGAAACCGCGTGAACTGATGACTCCGACTCCGGATCTGGCCGGGGTATGGAAGGTCAAGATCATGACCCTGTTCCCCACCGCCTTTCCCGGTGTGCTGGGCGAAAGCCTGACCGGTAAGGCCCTGCAGGAAGGGCTGTGGCAGATGGAGACCATCGACCTGCGCCAGTTTGGTGTGGGCAAACACCGCAACGTGGATGATACCCCCGCAGGCGGCGGCGCCGGGATGGTGCTGCGCCCCGATGTGCTGGGCGAGGCGATCGACCATGCCATGGATGGGGTGCAAGGCAACTGGCCGCTGATCTACCTGTCGCCGCGCGGGCGGCGCATGGATCAGAAGATGATGCAGAACCTTGCGCGTTGCGACGGCATGACCCTGCTGTGCGGCCGGTTCGAAGGCGTCGATGAGCGGGTGCTGGAACACTATGGCATTCAGGAAGTCAGCCTCGGCGATTTCGTGATGACCGGCGGCGAAATCGCGGCGCAAGCCCTGATCGACGCCACCGTGCGACTGATCCCCGGCGTCCTGGGCAACCAGGCCTCAACCGAGGAGGAAAGCTTCTCCTCCGGGCTGCTGGAGCATCCGCAATACACTCGCCCCGCCGAATGGAAGGGCCGCGAGATCCCCGAGATCCTGATGTCCGGCCATCACGGCAAGATCGCCGAATGGCGTCACCAGATGAGTGAAGAAATTACCAAGGCGCGCCGCCCGGACCTATGGGACGCCTATTGCGAGACCAAGAAGGACTGATCCGGGGACGGAACCTATATAGCCCCCGGCCCCACCGCGTCAGGGCGCGGCGTTGTTCTTCTTGACGGTCAGGTCCGTCCCTTTCCGGAAGGTGATGTCACCCTTGGGCTGATTGCGCCGGGTTTCCCAACCCAGTTGCCCCGAAGAAATGCCATTGTCGGGATAATGCGTCTTCAGCTTCCAGGCGCCGCCCGCTCCGCGCTCCAGCACTACCCGGCAATGCGGGATCATCTTTACCCCGCCATCGCGTTCGATGAACTTGACGTTCAGCGCCTTGAACAGCTGGTCCATGGTCTGCGCGCCGGTTTCGAATTTCTTCAGTTCGCTCTTCACTGTGGACACATCGACAGCATCGCCATCCCGCTCGACCGCGTAGCCCCAGCCAACCGAACTGGATGGCTTGCCCAAGAGCACGGTCAGATTCTTGAACTCGGTGGTGACCGCCGTGTGGTCCGAGGTGTTGCCCTCGGCCCAATGGGTGAAATCCTTGAGCTTGTTGGCCACGTCCAGCGCCGCCTCTACCGCTTCCTTTTCCAGCACCGGTGTGGCCCACATCGATCCTTTGCCGCCGCTGTACTGGGTCCTGTCGAACTTGTTGACGATATTCTGCGCGGTCTTGTCGATGTCAGCGATCACGCGTTTGCCGTCCTCTTCGGTGTAGGTGACCTTGACCTGGTTCCAGGTTTCCGTCTGCGTCACACCTTTTTCCTGACGGCTGACGCCCGAAGTATTGCCATCCTGATCCGGGGTGACGCCATCCTGCGTTGAGGCGCGCATCGCCTGGCGCTCCATCCCGGTCTGTGCGCCGTGGCGACCGGTGCCATGTCCCTCGCCACCCTCTTCGGCCTTTAGCCGCTCCTCCTGCCAAGCCTGCGCCTCGGCCTGTTTCTTGATCAGCGCCTCGATCTGGGCCCGGGCCTGATCCACCGGTACGCTGTCGAGCATCTCATCCAGCGCCGAGATGCGTGATTTGATATTGCCCAGTGCGGTGACGAATGCCTTTTCCTTCTCCAGCTTCTCGCTTTTCATCTTTTCGATGTTTTCAAGCAGCTCGCTGCGCGAGGTCTCCAGCACCTGACGCGCCTTGTCGAGCCGATCTGAACTGGCATCGACCTGGCGCTGCTTGGAGGCGATGTCCTTTGGCTTGGTCAGCCCCGACAGAGTGTCCTGCAGATCCTTCAGCACGCCCGCCTCACGGGTCACGGCGGCCTCCAGTTTCTTCAACTTTTCCGCTTCGGATTTGATGCGCGAGGCGAGCACCTTGGCAGCCTGACCCGCTTCGGATTTGTCAAAGTCAGAACTGCGTTTCTCGGCGCTCTGCTCCTCAGAGCCCGATTTGAAACTAATTGAGTGAGTTCAGGAGGTTGTGTTTCTGTTCGGGTACGACACTGAACGGAGACCACGATGGCCTGGACCGAACTCACCCGCAGCCAGCATGCCCGTGAGGGC